>NZ_DASYDG010000056.1:0-67736 GCF_036499745.1 Pinirhizobacter sp. | reverse complement strand
GGCCAGGGTGCTGAAGGATGCCAGCCACGCCGCCAGGCCCTCGCGGTCGAAGGTGTCGCCGGCATGGCAGATAAGCACGCTACGCATGGTGGTGGATTGGCATGTGGCGTGGCGCGGGCAGTTCGAAATCGCGCCACTGGTGGGGATTGCCCTCCTTGCCCGCTTCGGCGGCCTTGACGATGTTGTACATCTCGCGCGCCGTCACGTAATGCAGGATGTAACGTTTGCCATCGTTGTACTTCGATTCCAGGTGCGCGTGCATGGCGTGCACGGGGTCGCCGAGCAAGGTATCCATGTCCCGTTCCTGGGTGCCATGGGTGTGTACCTTCACGAACACCCAATCGGGTTTTCCCTGCACGTGGATGCCGGTATCCACCCACGCATCCACGCGTGAAGGCGCCGGTGGGCAGGCGCGGCGCACGTCGGAATTCTCAATGCGGGGAATGAGGCCAAAGCGCCTCTGGCGCCAGTTCAGGCCCAGCGGCCCCTGGATGATCATCAGGTCGCCCGATGGCTTGCCGCCCACGCGCACCGGCACACCGGTGTCATGCGATTTCGGCTTGAGCGGATCGTCGGTAGCGTAGTAGATGGTGTTGATGGTGCGCGTCTGCGTTTCACTGGGCGCGGAGGGAAGGGTGAAGTCGGCATAGCAGCCCAGTTCCCGCAACAGCACCAGTTCGTTGTTGATGCCGCACCAGCGGCCGTCAGCGCGCGAGTTGTCGAGGCACCAGTTGCCGTGGATGAAGGCGAAGCGCAGCTTGCCGGTGACCGGATCGCGCGGCAGCGCGCCATGGCGTTCGTGCAGGAGCTGGTTGAAGCGGTCGATGGTGGCCCGGAAATTCTCAGGCGTGTCGTTGTCGTGGTGCAGGTGGATTTCAAGCTCGCCGAAACCGTCGGCGCACAACCCCGCGATTTTCTCAAGGTGTTCCTCGACGTATTCTTCTTCCGGATAAAAGAAGCTGTGTTGAGGATGGCGTCCGTCGGCGTCCCGGTGCTTTGATGCCATGGCGCGGTAATCGGTGCACCAGCGGTCGACGCGGGCGCGCTGGGTGATCATGTCCACGCGCCCCCAGTTCGGCTCGAAGTGGTCGACGAAGGCAAACATCACGTGGGTGGGGCCACTGCCGCGGGCAGGCTTGCGGCGCCGGATATACGAGCCCAGCCATATCTGCATGTTGCGCGCCCGGATCGCCCATGCCACGGCGAGCAAGGCCATCAGGGCTACAGCGGCCGCTAACGCCGGGATCATCATGGCGATCATGCTGGCGTCCGCCCGTTGACGAGGCTCAACAGTTGCTCGGCGTTGTTACGCCATTGCCGCTCGCGCTGGATGTAGCTGCGCGCCGCCTCGCCGACACGGCGCCGTTCGTCTTCGCGGGCCGCCAGTTCCAGTACGCGCTCGACGCAGGCGGCGGTCTCTCCCCGCGGGAACAGCCAGCCGGTGGCGCCGTCGCCGATGACTTCCGCTACCGGTGCGTAATCCGGAGCCACCACGGCTACGCCCATGCCCATGAATTCGAAGAGCTTCATCGGTGATCCGTAAAGATTGGAATCGGGCAGTACGGCGTAGTCCATGCAGGCGATCCAACTGGCGATCTCGTCATGGGGAACGCGGCCGGGCAGCAGCACGCGGTCGGCAAGGCCGCGGCCGGCAACGAGCGCGCGCACGGCAGGAAGTGTTTTGCCATCGCCCACGAATACCAGTGCCAGGTCCGGTACTTCCGCCAGGCGCGCGGCGATCGCCTCGACGAAGCCGTCCACGCCATGCCAGTGGGCGAAGACGCCGATATGGCCGCAGACGATACGCTGGTCCAGGCCCCGTGCATGGCGCAGTGCCTGTCGATCGAAGCGAGCGGGATCGAAACGGGCCAGGTCCGCGGCGTTGGGCGAGATCACCGAAGGTGCGATATCGCCATGTGCCTTGATCGCCTGGTCGCGGAAGTAGCTTGAGATGAACACCAGGCCCGTGGCGTTTCGCAGGCACCAGCCTTCGATGCGGCGCGCCAGCGATTTCAGTTTCAGCGGCCGCACGCGGTGGACCAGCGCCGAGTCGTTGATTTCCAGCACCAACGGGATGTTCCGGCGCCGTGCCATCCAGACCGTGGCGCACAGGAACAGCGAATAGCGCTCGTAGATCAGCGCCGGTGCGTTCGCGGCGATGGCACGCGCCATGCGCGGTACGGTGACGAGGTTGTAACCAAGCTCGAGCAGTTCGAACAGAACGCCAGGAAGGTTCGCGACGAACGCCGCCAGCCGTCCCTGCTTGCCTGGCTCGTGTGCCGGTGCCTCATGCTCGGGGTCGGCGCCTGGGAACGACAGCACGCTCACCTGGTGTCCGAGGTCGCGAAGGGCGTGCACGATACCGCGGATATGCACGCCCTCGACGTGGCGCCCGCGGGTGCGGTGGTGGTACAGGATGTTCATGCGTCCACCGGCAGCGGTGCGAAGGTGTAACCGCGTTCGAGCCATGTGGGTATCACATCGGCCAGGGCGTTCGCCGCGGCGCCGCTGTCGTCGTGCATCAGGACAATGTCGCCTGGGCCAGGCGGTGTGTCGAGCAGCCGCGCCACGAGTTCGTCGTGGTCGGGTCGCTGGTAGTCCATGCTGTCATACGACCAGTGCACCAGATTGCGGCGGTTCAGGGCGAAGTGCCATAGCAGGGCGGGGGCCATATGACCGGCGGGCGGTCGCATGCGGTGGGTGGGGCGGCCGGTATGGGGTTGCAGAAGTTCATCGGTCTGGCGGATTTCCTTCAGCCTGCCGGCCTGGGTCATCGGCTTGAATGACCAGTGCGAATAAGAGTGGTTACCCAGCATGTGTCCTTCGGCGGCGATGCGCGCAACGATGGCTCGATGTCGTTCGACCTTCTGGCCGACCACGAAGAAACTTGCCTTGATGCCGTGCTTCGCCAGGAGGTCGAGCAGGCGGGGCGTGTGCTGCGGATTGGGACCGTCGTCGAAGGTGAGGTAGCGGGCGTTACCGTGTCGACGCTGGTGCGTGACCACGACGCTCGAAGGCAGCAGGTCGAGGAAATCCTGCTTGCGCGGTTTCAATGTCATGCCGAGGCCCCTGCGGAAACGGCGTGGATGGGTGGCAACGTGGCCAGGATGGATTCGAGCCGGTCGATGTTGTCGTCCCAGCGGAAATGCGATGCATGCGCGGCGATGGCGGCGGTGTCCCAGTCGCGCCCCAGGGCCTCGAGCAGGGCGCCCGATAGCGCCGGTTGCATGCGTGGTTCCACCAGCATGCCGGCAAGCTCCGGCAATACCTCGGGGATGCCGCCGACGTTGGTGGCAACTACCGGTGTGCCGCAGGCCATGGCTTCGAGCACCACGTTGGGCACGCCTTCGTTGTGGCTTGGCAGGCACAGCACGCTGGCGGCACGGAACCAGTGGGGGAGGTCGGCATGCGCCACGGCGCCGGCGAAGCGCACGTTTTCCTGGCAGCCCAACGCCTGCGCGCGCGCCGCCATCACGGCCTGCTCGCGGCCCTCGCCAACATACATAAGTAACGCGTCGGGCCGCTGGGAAAGCACGGCCGGGAAGGCTTCCAGCAGATCGTTGCAACCCTTGGTGTCCTTGAGGTTCCCCACGAACAGCACCAGCGGCACATCGGGGGGAAGCCCCAGATGCGCCCGCGCCGCATCTCGCTGGCCGGGTCCGAACAGTTCGCTATCCACACCGTTGTAGAGCACGTGGGTGGTGGATGCATCGGCGCCGAGCTCGCGGGCCCGCGCTGCAAGCGCGCCGCTGACCGTGATCACGGCGCCGGCGCCGCGGAGCGCCGAACAGATCTGCCGGCGCCGCATGGCGTGGTTGGCCTGCACGTTGAGATCGCTGCCGTGGAGTTTCACCGCGTAGGGAATACCCAGGTGGCGGGCCAGGACACCCGCGGCCACGGCGTCGGGATAGCCCCAGCTGGCGAGTACAGCGTCGTACCGCGCCTGCCTGATGGCCCGGCCTTTTTGCAACTCCAGGCTTGCCCACCAGCAGAACGCATGCAGCGTGCGGCCGATGCGAGGTGGGTAGAAAAAAGTGAAGTAGTCCGCGCGCACACCCGGTACGCCGGCGAAGGCCTGGCGTTTGCCCATGCGCTGGCGGAAGTCGACCGCGGTGATCACGTCCACTTCGTGCCGTCGGCCGAGGCGTTCGAACTGCTGGCGGTTGAAAGCGCCGCGCAGCGGATCCCAGGGTGTGGGAAAGAGGTTGGTCAATGCCAGGATCTTCATGCCGTGAGGCCGGTACCGCCGTTGTAGAGGCGGGTATAGCGCACGGCCATGGCTTCGAGCGACCCATTCGCCTGCACCCAGGTGCGCGCGGCCTCGCCCAGTCCCCGTGCCTGGCGCGGTTCGCGCAGCATGGCGAGCATGGCGTCACCGAGCCTGGGTGCATTGCCTGCCGGCACCAGGCGGCCGGTCTGGCCGTCGTGCACGATCTCGCGGTTGCCGCCGACGTCAGTGGCAAGGATCGGCAGGCCCGTGGCGCTGGCTTCGAGCAACGCCATGGAATAGCCCTCGCTGGACGAGGACAGCACGAAAAGGTCCAACCCCTGCAGCAGTTCGTGTACATCATCACGGTCGCCCAGGAAGTGCACGCTGCCGGCCACGCCCTCATCGAAGGCCTGCATGCGAAGGTCTTCGCGTAGTTCGCCATCGCCGATCAGTACCAGCGCCGTATCGGGCTTGCGGCGGTGCACGCGGGCGAAGGCGCGGATCAGGTTAACCTGGTCCTTGGCCCAGTTCAGGCGACCGACGGTGCCCACCAGTTGCGTGCGCTGCGGCACGTTGAGCATCCGCGTCAGCCGTTCGTGCATGGAATCCGACGCCGGGGCGAAGGCATCGATACGGATGCCGTTGGTGACCACGCGGGATTTCCTCGGCGGGACGATGCCCCGGGCCACCGCGTCGTTGCGCGCGGCCTCGCAAACGGCCACCACGGCGTTGGTACGCGCCAGTGCCCGGCGGTAAAGCCATTCGCGGCGGGTGGCGTGACGATTTCCGCCCATGCCGTGGCGTGTGTTGATCACCATGCCCATGCGAAGGCCCCACGTGGCCAGCACGGCCTGGTAGTGGGCAACGGCGTTGTGCGTATGCAGGATATCGGTGTCGTGCTCGCGCACATGATGCCGGGCACGCATGAGTGCACGTACGTCCAGGCCGTTGCGCTTGCCGCAGGCATACACCGGGATGTCATGGCGAATGAGTTCGTCGGCCAGTGTCCCCTCCTCGTACAGGCACACCACCTGGCAGGCATGGCCTTGCGCCTGCTGCAGCTTGACCAGCTCCAGCACCATTCGTTCCAGGCCGCCGCGGTTGAGGTTCTCGACGAAGTGCGTGATGTTCATGACGTTGAATCCAGCTCGCAAATGGTCACCCGGTGCTTGCCGCTGGCGGTAAGCGGGATATCCGGGACGAAGTGGCAATCCACCGTCACGCTGTCGCCCAGCACCTTGGCCACTTCGCGGCGGATGTAAGCCACCGAGGCATCTTCGAAACCCTCGCCGCGCACGATGGAAAGGTCCAGGCGTTCAAGTTCACGCTGCACCAGCTGGAAACGCAGCAGCCCGGGCACATCCTTGAGCATGTGCGGGAAGAATTCGCCAGGCAGGCGATGTCCGTTGGCGGTGATGATCGCGTCGAGCACGCGGCCGTCGACGCTATCGAGCATCGGCAGGCAACGGCCACAGGCACACACACGTGTACTCATGGTGGCCATGTCGCCGTTGGCGTAGCGGATGAAGGGGAACCCGTAGTTGAACAGATCAGTCAGCACCACCTCGCCGGAGCAGCCCAGCCGGGTGGCCCGCTCGCCCGATCGCAGTTCCAGCACGAGGTGGTCGGCGTTGACATGCAGGCCTTCGCGCTCCTCGCATTCGCTGGCCACCAGCATGAATTCCCGGCAGCCGTAAGTGTTATAGGCCGGGCAACCGAAGGCCTCCTCGATCACTTCCCGCTGGAATCCATGCAGGGCCTCGGCGCCGCCGATCACCGCGGAAGGGCGCCAGACGGTGCGCTTGTTGTCGATGATCCACCGGGCAAGGCGTACCAGGGGGCCCACATAGCCGACGATCACCTGCGGCCGGTAGCGATCGATCGCCTCGGCGTATTCGTGGAGGTTCGCCTCGGTCATATGGAAGCTGTCGAGGATCTTGCGCGCGAAGGCGGCGTTGTAGAGGCGATCTTTCCACTGCTTGGATCGGGTGGGATCGCCCACCGCGCCGCCCCACAGGTAGAGCGTGCGGCGACCCATGCGCGCGCCTGCCCAGGCGTAGCCGCGCCACATCACCGCGGCGCGGCGGTCATTGCTTTCGCGGGTATAACCAAAGCGCAACGGGTCGCCCGTGGATCCACCGGTGGCCTTGAACAACAACTCCCCGCGCATCGACTCAGCCTGCAGTTCGAGGAAATGGGCGCGGATGTCGTCCTTGCGCAGCACCGGTAGCTGGGCGAAGGCATCCAGGTTGTGCATGCCCCGCGGCGAGAACCCGAGCTTGCGCCACTGCTCGCGATAGTAAGGAACATCGCGTTCGCAATGCTCAAGCAGGCGGCGCAGGCGATCGAGCTGCAATCCGGCCAGTTCATCGGCGGAGAGCCACTGGTCGTGCCGGTAGTCTGCCAGGTGTTCGAGCGTGCGGCGGCCGCGAAGGCCGGCCTCGTAGGCCGGATACAGCACGCGCTGGAAGGCATGTTCGTAGAAGGCGTTCATGTGGTTCGCAACAACACGGCAACAAGGACAAAAAGGGCGGCGATACTGCCCATCGAGATTGGCACCCAGCGCCAGCCCCCGCGAGAGAACTTCAGTTCCGGAAGCTCCGGGAAGCGCTCGCGGGCGCCCAGGTAGGCCCCGGTGGCCATGGCTGCGAAGAAATACAGCACGATCATGTAGCTGCGGCTAAGGAAGAAGGCGCAGGTGAACAGGCCCAGTAGCGCCAACAGCATGGCCAGGGCGGCCACGCGCTCATCGTGCCACCGGCGTGCGAGCGTCGCATCGCCGCCAGCGTCGAACTTGTGGCGCAGGATGTTGGAGAGCATCCAGAACGTGTAGCCGACGAAGGCCAGCCACAGCACGAAGCCGACAAAGCCGGTCTCGGCCAGCACCAGTACGAAGGAATTGTGCGCGGTGAGGTCGTTGTACTCGGTAAAGTTGCCCGCGCCCACGCCGAAAGTCGGATGCGACATGAACATATGCAGCCCCGAGTACCAGGCGTCCACGCGGCCGGAAGCGGATTCCTCTTCCGCATCGAGCTCGCCCATGCGCGAGGACACCAGCTTCAGGCAGGCCAGCCCCACGACGCCGAGCACACCGGCCGTGACGACGCCGCGCCGGTACCAGACATAGCATCCGCCCACCACCAGCACCGCCAGCATCGCGCCACGGGAATTGGTCAGGTACACGCCATAGAGGATGAGCACTAGCCCGGAAAGCCAGAACAGCTTGCCTATGAACCTCGAGCGCATCGCCAGGTAGGCAGCCAGCGGTACGGTGGCGGCGAACAACAGGCCCAGGTCGTTCGGGTCGTTGAAGATGCCCACGTACTGGATGCGGCCGTCTTCGCCGATGGGAATGCCGGTCCAGCCCATGCCGGTTTTCACCTGGCCCACCCCATGCATGGCCAGCACCATCGAACAGATCACGAGGGTTGCCATGGTGATGGTGAGACGGCGCGGCGAAGTGCACGCGGTGGCCAGGATGTAGAACGCGATCACTGTCGGTCCGAACTTGGCCAGTTCGTCGATCGCGCCCCCGCTCCAGCCATTGGTAACCTGGGAGATCATCAGCACCACCATGAAGGCGGGCAGGATGAAGAATTGCGGGGCGGCGAAATTCTTCTTGCCGATGGCCCAGGCGCCGAAGGCCAGCATGAGCACCGCCGGCAGCAGCGGCACGCCCTGGAGCCCCGTCATGTAGTCCTGGGGACGAATGACGGTAAGAACCACGTAAAGGAGGATCAGGACGAACATGCGGGCTCGGCCTCGCGTTCGATCTCCCGGTGTTGCGTGGGATAGCTCATCAGGCTCGGCAATGCCAGCATCGCTGCGAACCAGCCCGGGCCCATGTTGCGCTCCACCGGCAGGCGGCGCAGGGCGTAACGATTGGATGCGGGATTCGGATTGCTGCCGCAGATATAGCAACATGCCGCGTCGAAACCAGCTTCCCGGGTGGCGTCCATCACCATGCGATCGAAGGCGCGATCGCCTCCTACGGGGTAGGACATCACCATGGTGTCGGCGCCGATCTCCCGGTCGAGCGTGGCCTTCGATTCGCGGATCTCGCGCACCATGGCATCGGGAGTCATTTTGGCCAGCATGCGGTGGTGAACGCCGTGCGATCCGATCTCAAGTCCGGCCGCCGCCATCTGCCGCAGCTGGTCCCAGGTCATCGGCCGGCAGTCGTCGGGTGTGTGGTCGCAGGGCAGGTTCCACTCACATCCGAGCCGCGCGATCAGCGCTTCCTGCGCGAAGGCATCGATATTCTTCATCTGCAAAAGCACATCCCCGCCCAGCTCACGGCGCTGGGCGCGCCCGGCGGGCATGGGCACGTCGATCCCAAGCTCCGGCAAGTCAAGCCGCGAGGCGTCGGTGAGCAGGATCATGTGCATCAGCCAGTCGTACCCGAACGGCGCGCCGGTATCGATATGGCCGGTAGAGACGAAGAACGTCGCCGGTATGCCGAGGTCTTTCAGGATGGGATAGGCGTAGCGGTAGTTGTCGTCGTAACCGTCGTCGAAGGTGATGGCAACCGCATGGGGTGGCAGCGAATGACCGGCATCCATCGCCGCCACCACATCGGTCAGGCGCATCGGCCGGAAGTGGCGTTTGATGCGCGACATCTGTTCGTGGAACCGCTCAGGCGTGGCGCTGATGAGTTCCAGGTCGAATTCGTAGGTGTCCGGATCGGGAAGCGGCATGATCCGGTGATAGGCCAGGATGCGCAGTTCTTTCTGCAGCATGGCGCGCACGCGTTGCAGCGGCGGAAGCAGGCCGCTTGAGTAACACATCTCACCGATCCTGCCGCGGATGCCGGCTGCCCGGCCGTCGCCTTCCATCTGGCTTACCATAGATGCAATCCCCGTTTCCGGGCGAAGGCAAAAAGTGCCTGCGCCGCGAATAGATTGAGGTAATAAAACGCCAGCGCCAATCGCACGGGCAGCCATCGGCCAAATGGCGGAAGCAGCTTGCCCGCGGCCACCATCAACGCCGCGGCCACCAGTCCTGAGAACATCAGTGCGTACAAGGGGCTGCGCGTGAAGAGCGCCGCCGTGGCCACGGTCAAAAGCAGCACCAGCCAGGGCGCAGCCAGGCGAAGCAGCTTGTGGCTGACGAAACGGAACCACAACGGGTTGCGCCACGGTGATAATAGCCATGGCGCCAATTGCGCCAGTTGGTAGTTCCCGGCGAGGGTGCGGATCTTGCGACGGCTCTCAGCGATCGGCTCTTGCGACGGTTGGTCCCACGCCAACGCCTTTGGTTCGAACACCACGCGATAACCGTGGGCCGCCACTTGCATCGGCACCAGCACGTCGTCGAGCACCGTGCCCTGGGGCAGGCCTTCCCAAAGATCGCGCCGCATGGCGTAGATTGCCCCGCTGACGCCGATCGTGGAGCCGGATTGGCTTTCCGACTGGCGGATCAGTTTCTCGTAGCGCCAGTAGGCGTCGACGCCCTTGGCAAAGCCTGTGCGCACGTTTTCAAGATGCAGCTCGCCGCCCACGGCACCGACACGGCCGTCGGCGAGGTTGGCGACCAGTTCGCGAAGCGCCATGGGGGAGAGTTTCTGGCGCACATCGGTAAGCAGCAGCACGTCGCCGGTGGCCGCGGCCACGGCATCGTTCAGGCAGGCGGCCTTGCCGCGGCGCACGTCGAATTTCAGCAGCCTTACGCGGGGATCGCGGCAATGCCGCACCAGAGCCGGGGTGACATCCGTGCAGCCATCGCAGGCCACGATGATCTCCACCAGGTGCGCCGGATAGTCCAGGGCCGCGAGGTTCCGCAGCTTGCCGCGGATATAGCGGTTGCCGTCATGCACGGCGATCACCACCGATACCGTGGGTGTGACCGGCTGCTTGCGAACAGGTTGTGGATGCACACGGGCCTGCATCCATACCAGTAGCGGATAGCCGACGAAAATATGCGCCAGCAGGAAGAGGCTGCCCCAGCAGGCGAGCCAGGCAAGCGTTGTCATATGGGCGTCCCCCCGACGCGCGTTGTCATGTCAGCGAAGGCCAAGCAGGCCAAGCAGCCCGCCGCGCGACGATTTCGCGGGCTTCGCCGTCGGTGGCGGCGCCGCCGCGATCTCCGCGGCAAGCGTCCCCAACGTGCCATTGGCGATGTCCAGCAGGTTCAGCCGGACACCGGTTTCCTGCTGCACGCGCGTGGCCATGTCCACCGCGAGAAGCGAGTGGCCGCCAACATCGAAGAAGTTGTCGCCCGTACGCACGCTATCGAGCGATAGCAGGGACTTCCAGATTGCCGCCAGCTTTTCTTCGGCCGGGTTCATTGGCGCGCCCGGCGCCGCTGTGTTGATCGGTGCCCGCCACGCCTGTTCCTGCATCGGCCCGGTTACCTGAAGCTGACCGCCAGGCAGGCGCCGACCGCGGAAGCCGGTACGTACCAGCCCAGGCGGCGCCGGATGCGCGCTGCCGCGCTGGCCAAATGGCGTGCTGCGCAAGGTGCCACCGATGGCGACCTCACCCAGTGCTCCGGTGGGGCGTGGCAGATCGTCCGGACCGAGTACCTGGATGTTGGCATGGGCCAGTGGAAGGCCAGCGTGAGCACCATCGACCGGGTTCTCCACCTTGCCCGCGGCAGCCACAGGCGCGATGGCGGTGATACCGAAGAGCGTCCACAAGGCCTGGCAGCGCTCGCCTATCTGGCGCGCGATTTCCGGCGCCAGGCTGCCGCCGGTGCACACCGCGTTGAGATCGCCCTGGCCTTTCCAGCCTCCCGCCTGAAGCGCGGCCCAGGCCTGGGCCGGGGCGAAGAGGTAATCCGGACGCCGGCTGACGACCAATTGACGAAGGTCTTCGTTGTCCGTGGTGAGGATCAGCTCCGCGCCACTGGCCAACGGCAGCAGGTGCTGGGCGATGGCCTTCGGCGAAGAGGGCCGGGCCGTGACCAGGGCCCGGCTGGCCGGTGGCATGGCGAAGGTGGCGGCAAGGTCGCCCAGCATCTGGCCCAGCGCCCGCTGACTGATGCCCACCGCCTCTGGATAGGCATCGTGTCCATGAGGATAGCCCGCGATCGCGATGTCATCGGCCGCAGGTGCCGCGGCAGGCGCGTCGGCGCTGGCGGCCACCAGTTCAAGGTTGTCCACGTCGAACCACAGCGCGCGCTCGCGCGACCACTGCAGGGGCGCCTGGAGCGTACTGTCACCCACCAGTACCGTGACACCACTGTCAGCGATGCGGTCAGCCAGGGCGGCCAGGCCATCGGCCGGGTCCAGCAGCACGCAGGTGATGCCGGTCTTCAGGCAGGCGATCAACGCAGCGACGCGGTTGATCCCCGGTTCTACCGCCAGGCCCACCACCGTACGCGCGGTGCCGGCCCGCTTGCGCAGGCAATGGGCGATGCGGTTGGCGCGGCCATCGAGTTCGGCGTAGCCGATCGACCAGCTTTGGGAAGTGAGCGCGGTGGCATCGGGCGTCCGGTCCACGCGCGCCTGGAACATGGCGGCGAAGGTCGCCGCGGTGTCCTGCGTGCTGTCATTGGACGCAATGGCTTGCACGGCCGCATCGGCACCATTGAGCTGGGACAGCGTTTGCGTCGGGTCGTGGTCGACCCGCGACATCAGCTCAAGGTAGCGGTCGCGCAACATGCGCGCGGTGTCCCCCTGCAGGATGTCCGCGTTGTACGTGACGCCGCCTACCATGCCGCCGGCGCCTTCCAGGAACCAAAGCCCGAGATCCTCGGTGGCTCCGCTTTGGAACAGGAGGATCTGCTCGTGGGCCAGGCCGCCCCAGTCGATGTTGCGTCCACGGGCGTCCTGGAAGGAGAACAGTGCCTGGTAGAGCACGGCGGCCTGGCCGTTGCCCACTTTCAGTTCCCGCTGCAGGTATTCCAGTGGGACGTCGGGGTAGCCGAAACTATCGATCGCCACTTCACGTACATGGCGAACGAACTCCACGAAAGAGAGGTCCTCATCCACGTTCACGTGCAGGGGAAGCAGGTTGTTGAAATAACCCATCACCGATTCAACTTCAGTGTGGTTGCGGCCGCGCACCGGCGTGCCGATCACCAGTTCCCGCTGGCCCGTCATGCCCGACAGCAGCACGTAGTACAGCGCCAGCAGCGTCATGTTCAGCGTGGCATCGGCCTTGCGTGCCACTTCGTGCATGGCGTCGGTGGTCTGGCGCGTGATGCGGATCCACTCGGTACGGCCCAGGCCCGACATGCCTGGGCGGCGCGGGTAGTCGGTAGGCAGCGCAGTGATGCCCTGCATATTTGCAAGGCGATCTTTCCAGTAGGCAAGCTGCAACTTGAACTGCGGACCTTCCAGCCAGCGCGCATGCCACTGGGCGAAGTCGCCGTAGCTGATGGTGAGCGCCGGCAGTACCGGCTCGGTACCTTCGGCGAACGAGCGGTACAGGTGGGAAAGCTCGTTGTACATGATGTCGAACGACCAGCCGTCCCAGATAATGTGGTGCGGCATGAAGAAGAACACGTGTTCATCATTGGCCAGGCGGAACATGCTGGCGCTGAACAGCGGGCCCTGGCGCAGGTCGAAGGGGGTGTCGGTGAATTTCTGCAGGCGCTGCATCAGCACCTCTTCGCGCTCGTCGTCGGGTAGCCCGGAGAGATCCTCGGCGGGGAACAGTTTTATCTGCACCGTCCTTGCCACCACCTGCTCGACGGTATCGTCGATGCGGTGGAAAGACGTGCGCATCGACGACTGGCGTGCGATGAGCGCGGCAAAGGCGCGTTCGAAGGCTGCTTCGTCCAGCTTTCCGCGCAGACGGTGGGCGGAGGGCGCGTTGTAGGTCACCCGCCCCGGCTGCAGTTCCTCCAGTGCGTACAGGCGCTGCTGCATCAGCGATAGCGGCGCGCGATCTTGCTGGAGTTGGGCTACCAGCGGCTCGGCCGCCAGGGCCTGGCCACCGTCGCGCTGTTTGGCCACGGCCAGCGCCAGTTCGGCGATGGTCGGTGCATCGAACAGCGTACGGAACGACAGCGCCACGCTGAATTCGCGATTGAGGCGAGCCGTCAGCTGTGCGGCCAGCAGGGAATGGCCGCCCAACGCAAAGAAATTGTCGCGCACATCCAGCGAGGGAAGGGCAAGGATCGCCTCCATCGCCGCCGCCACGCGGCGTTCGTCCTCGTTGCGAGGCGCCAGCCGCTCGGTATCGGCGGCCACTGAGCGTACGGTGGGTGCCGGCAGGGCCTTGCGGTCGATCTTGCCGTTGGGCAGCAGGGGGATCGACGGCATGTCGATGATGTGCTGCGGCACCATGTAGTCGGGAAGGCGGGATTTCATCCGCGCCACCAGCGCTTCTTCATCGAAGGCGGCGCCGTCGCGGGTAACCACGTACGCTACCAGCCGCACGTCGCCCGGGCGGTCTTCGCGGGCGATCACCACCGCACGCGCCACGGCCGGCGCATCGGCCAGCACGTTCTCGATCTCGCCAGGCTCAATGCGATAACCGCGTACCTTCACCTGGAAATCCAGGCGGCCGAGGTGTTCGAGTTGCCCGTTGGCCAGCCACCGGCCACGGTCGCCCGTGCGGTACATCGTGGCGCCGGAATCGACACTGGAGGAATCGGGAATAAACCGATCGGCGGTGAGTTCGGGGCGATCGAGGTATCCCAGGGTGACACCGGCGCCGCCGATCACGATCTCACCTGGCACGCCCAGGGGACACGGCACGCCATGCGCATCGAGCACGTGCACCTGGGTGTTGGCGATTGGGGTGCCAATCCAGATGCCTTCGCGGGGCGCGGCAACCTTCCACCAGGTCGACCACACGGTGGTCTCGGTGGGGCCGTAGGCGTTGAACACCTGCCCGCAACGCGAAAGCAGCGCTTCGGCCAGGTCCAGTGCAAGCGGCTCACCGCCGGTGATGGCACGGAAGTCGAGGCTGCCGTGCCATCCGGCTTCGATCAGCACGCGCCAGCCCGCCGGCGTGGCCTGCATCAGGGTGGCCTGGGTATCTTCCACCAGTGCGCGCAACGCTGCGCCATCACGCACGTCCTCGGCACCGGCCAGCACCACCGTGGCGCCGACGCACAGCGGAAGCATCAGCTCCAGGAAAGCAATGTCGAAGGAAAGCGTGGTCACCGCCACCAGGCGGTCATCCGCCCCAATGCCGGTGAGTTCCTGCATCGAGGCCAGGAAATTCGACGTGGGCCGGTGTGGTACGCGCACGCCCTTGGGCCTGCCGGTGGAGCCGGAGGTGAAGATCACATACGCGATCGAATCCGGTGTCGCGGCAGACTGGTCGCGTGGCAGGCGCGTGCCATCGAGTGCTTCCAGGAGGGCAGCGTCGCGGGCGAGGGACAACACCCGGGCCTCCTCCAGGGCGATGCCCGCGGGGGGCGTGTCGTCGGCAATCAGTGCGGCAAGTTTTGCATCCTCGGCCATGAAACCCAGCCGCTCGGCGGGGAACAGCGGATCCATCGGCACGTAGCCGGCTCCGGATTTCATCACGCCAAGGAGGGCGGCAAGCATGTCCGGCCCGCGGCCAAGGCAGATACCTACCAGGTCGCCGCGGCCCACGCCGCGCTGGCGCAGCGCGCGCGCGATTCGGTTGGAGCGGGCTTCCAGTTCACCGTAGCGAAGCATCGTCTTGCCATGGCGCACGGCAACGCGATCAGGTGACTGGTCGACGGAAAGCTCGAAGTGCTCGTGGGCAAGGCGCTGGCGCGGGAACGGCGTGGCCGGAGGTTGCAGGGCGGCAATCGATTCGCGTGCGGCGGCGGAAAGCAGGTCCAGTGCGCCGGCAGGCGTAGTGGCATCGGCCACGGCGCTTCGCAGCAAGGTCTCGTACGCATCCAGCCAGCCACGGATGGTTTCCCCGCGAAACAGCTGGCTGTTGTACTGGCATTCCAGGCGCAGGCCGCCGTCAACCTGCACGGCGTTGATGAACAGCTCGAAATTCTCGAACGCGCGGGGAACGCCGGCAAATTCGAACGACAGGCCCGGGAAGGTCACCGTGGACTCATCCAGTGCCTGGTCCAGGTTGAACAGCACGCTCACCAGCGGCAGGCGCGAAGGATCGCGCGGCAGGGCCAGGTGGGCGAGCAGGCTACCCAGGGTGTATTGCTGGTGTTCGAAGGCATCGAGCAGGTCGCCGCGTACCTGCGCCAGGACACCCTCGAACGGCGTGGCCGGATCAGGCGAGCAGCTCAGTGGCAGCACGTTCACACAGTGACCCACCAGCGCATGGTGGCCACCCGCCGCCTGTCCGGCAGTTGGGATGCCGATCACTACGTCGTCCTGTCCGGCCAGCCGCTGCAGCAGGATGCCGAAACTGGCGAGCAGCGTGGCATAGAGGCTGGCACCGCGCTTCGCACCGAGCGCACGGATGGCCGATACAAGTTCGCGGTCGATGGCGTGGTCTTCCCGCAGCGAGGAAAAACCGCGCTGGCGCGGCCGCGCGCGGTCGGTGGGGAGGTCCAGCGAAGGCGCCCCGCTGGCGAACCGCTCCACCCAATAACGTTCATCGGCCGGATCGCCGCCCGATGCCTGGGCGCGGGCAAAATCGCTGAAGGCCTCGGCATCGCCGGGCGACGGCGCCTGGCCGGTGGCTTCGGCGTACAACGCGGCCAGGTCGTTCACCACCACGCCGAACGACCACCCATCGCAGATCACGTGATGGGCGGTAAGCACCAGCACATGCTCCTCGGTAGCCAGCCGCAGCAACTGCGCGCGCAGCAGAGGCCCATGTTCGAGGTCGAAGGGGACGGTGACCACGCGGGCCAGTACGGCCGTGACCTCCGCTTCCCGGGCGGCTTCGTCCAGATTCGAAAAATCATCGAGCGGACACGCCAGGCCAAGCGCATCGACGATGAGCATCTCCTGGCCGTCGGCGCTGATGGTGGCGCGGAACGACTCGTGGCGATCGACCAGGCGTTGCAGGGCAGCCTGCAGTGCGGCGACGTTCAGCGCGCCGCGCAGGCGCAATGATATCGCCTCGTTGTAGGCCAGCGATGCCTCAGGTTCCAGCGAGGCGGCCAGCCAGATCTCACGCTGTGGCGCAGTGGTGGGGGCAACCTTCGAAAGCGCTGCCTGGGCGAACGGGTCGTACTCGACCGCCGTGGTGGCGATGATGTCCTGCGCACTCATGCACTCACCCTCATGTACTTGCCCGGTGCCTCGGGGTTAGGCACGAACCAAGCGGGATTGCCCTTCTCATCCTTGCCCAGGCGGGCACCGGCGACGGGCGGGTTGTCAGCATCGAGCGAACGCACGTCGATGCGCCGCGGCAGGAATTCAGCCTCCTGCAGTTCCAGCACCGATTCGCGGAAGGCCGTGGCGATGGTGGCGAAGTCGCTGGCCGAATGCGCCGTGGTGAAAAAGCACGGGAAGTTGTCCAGCACGTGGATGCCACGGCTGCGCATCATGGCGAAGAGCAGATCCTGCAGCGGGTGCTCCTCCATGAAGTTCACCTTCCACACCGAGGCGAAATGGGTGAGCTTGATCGGCGCGCCAACCGCGGTGCAGAAGGCGTTGAGTTCGTCGATCATCGCCGTGGTGCGGCCGTTCAGGCCCTTTTGCAGCTCGCCACCTTCTTCGGCCAGGTGGGTGAGTACCGCGTGGGCGGCAGCCAGGGCCAGCGGGTGGCGGACGAAGGTGCCGGCGAAGTAGGTCACGCCGACCGTCGGAATCGAGGCATCGCCAAACTGCCAGCCACCGCCGTCCAGTGCGTCCATGAACTTGCGCTTGCCGGCAATCACGCCGATCGGGAAGCCGCCACCGACAACCTTGCCGTAGGATGCAAGGTCGGCATCGATACCCAACACGGATTGAGCACCACGCGGGTGCGAGCGGAAGCCCGTCACCACTTCGTCGAAGATCAACAGCGCGCCGGCATCGGCGGTGATGGCGCGCAGTTCCTGCAGGAATTCACGCGGCTGGAAATCGGGACGGCGGCTTTGCACCGGCTCTACCAATACCGCGGCGATGGAGGAGGCCCGTTCGCGGATGATCGCCAATGACTCGGGTGTGCCGTAGTCGAGCACCAGCACGTTTTCCGAAGTGTTCTTCAGGATGCCCGGCGCGGCCGGTACCGAGCGAAGCTTCTTGGTGCCGCGCACGATCACTTCGTCGAAGATGCCGTGGTAGGAACCGGTGAAGATCACCAGGGTGTCGCGGCCGGTGACAGTACGGGCGATGCGGACGGTGCCCATGACCGCTTCGGAACCGGTATTGCATAGTGCCGCGCGGTCGAAACCGGTGAGTTCGCACACCTGCTTGGCCACGACACCAGCCAGCGGGTGCTGCGGACCGATCTCGTAGCCTTCGTCCAGCTGCTTGCGCACCGCGTCGACCACGAAGTCCGGCTGCCAGCCGAACAGGTTCATGCCGAAGCCATTGAGGGCATCGACATATTCGTTGCCGTCCAGGTCCCATACCCGTGAGCCTTTGGATTTACCCACCACCACCTGGTAGATGATCTCCTTCAACAAGGGACGGAAGCCGTTGACCACGCGCGGGTCGGCCAGGTGATCGCGATGTTCCTGGGTGTACGCCTTGGATGCCTTGGTGCGTTCGATGTAGCGGCGGGTGAAGGCTTCCAGGCGCGCGCGCTGGCGCGCGGTGAGTTCGGTGTGGCCTGAGTGGATCCGGGCGATGGCGCCGAAGGCCTTCTTGACGTCGTAGCTTGTGTGGGCGAGCGCGGCCTCTTCGTCCTGGCCGTCGTTGGCGGCCGGGGCGGGGGTATTCAACATCGCAGCCGAAGCGGCACTCGCGGCGGGTGCCGCAGCGGCTTGTACGGGCGCGGTGGCCACCGGCGCCGCGGCTACGACCGCCGGGGCCGCCATCGGTGCACCGGCGAGCAGGGCCAATTGCTGCTGCATGATGGCCATCTGTTGGGCAATCACGTCCTGCACCAGGTTGCCGCTGGCTGCGGCTGGCATCGATGCCGCGGACATCGCCATCGCGGCGGCTGGCCCAGTGACGCTGGCGGTGGGCGCGGCGGCTGCCGCTGCGACGGCGGGCGCGGCTTCCGGTGGCAGCAGGCGGTCGATGTGCCTGGCCAGGCTGTCGAAGGTCGGGCACGACTCCATCAGTTCGCGGAAGGTGATCTTCAGCGCAAAGGTTTTCTGCAGTTGCAATGCCACCTGCGTCAGGGACAGTGAGTCCAGACCCAGTTCCATGAAGCTTGATGTCGGATCCACGTCGTCCATGTCGGCGCCGGAGACGTCCTCGAACAGGGCGGTGAGCTGGCCGATAAGGCGGCTGGCGCGACCGGGCGAGGTGTTCGGCTGCGAATTCTGGACAGACATGACGGGCTCCGGGAGGGCAATCGGGGCGGGAACGAGAATGGCGGCCGGGATGGACGCAGCCTCAAGGGAAGTGCGAAGCGCAGGGATGGCATCCACCCAGTGGCGCTTGCGTTCGAAGGGATAGGTGGGAAGACGGATGCGCTGTTTGCACGCGCGCGTATCAAGGCTGGCGATGTCCAGGAACACGCCGGCGGCCCATAGCGAGCCGGCAGCATCCAGCCACGCTGCCTGTTCGCCGGCGGGTGTGTCGCCAAGGCTGGCTACGACAACACGGCCCCGGGCAGCTTTCTGCATGCGCGTGAGTGAACCCAGGGTGCCGCGGGGACCTGCATCGACGAAGACGAGGCCCGGTTCCTCCAGCAGGCTTGCCACGGCGCTTGAGAAGCGCACCGTGCCGCGCAGGTGGCGCGTCCAGTAGTCGGCCGAGATTGCCTCCGCGTCGGTGAGGGTGTCGCCGGTCAGGGTGGAAACCATGCGGATCGATGGCGTCGCAAGGCGGATCGCCGCCACTTCGGCGGCGAAGGGACCGAGCGCCGGATCCATCATCGATGAGTGGAAAGCGTGGGAGGTATGCAGGGCGCGGCAAGCCACGCCGTCGGCCTCAAGCCGCGATTGCAGTTGGGCGATGGCATCGGCAGGTCCCGACACCACGCAAGCGGTGGGGGCATTTTCCGCTGCCAGCGACAGAGCCGGCGACAGCATCCGTTCGAGATCGGCCGCGGCCATCTTCACCGACAGCATGTTGCCGGCGGGTAGCGCTTGCATCATGCGGCCCCGGCGGGCTACCAGGCGTGCGCCGTCCTCCAGGCTCATCACCCCTGCCAGGACCGCGGCGGTGAATTCCCCGACGCTATGGCCGAGCATGGCCACAGGCTTGATGCCGCGCGCCATCCAGGCGCGGCCCAGGGCATATTCGATGGCGAAGGTTGCCGGCTGGGTCAGGCCCGTTTCCCGCAGCGCATCGACATCATCGGCGAACATGCGTTCGCGCAGGTCGAAGCCCAGTTCTTCCTGCAGCGCCTGTGCACAGGCATCGAGGGCGTCGCGGAAGGCGGCATCGGTGGCATGCAGGGCCCGGCCCATGCCCGCGTACTGCGAGCCCTGACCCGGGAACATGAGAACGATGCCTGGTTCCTGGGCCGCCGCTTTGCGGAACGTCGCCGCGGCAAGCCGCTCGACGGCTTCCGTGGCGTCGGCCGCCACCACGTGGGTACGGTGGGCGAACACTTTGCGTCCAACGGCCAGGGTATGCGCGGCATCGGCGAGATTTATCGCAGGATCCATCGCCAGATGGTCACCAAGGTTCAGCACGGCGGCCTGTAGCGCAGCCTCGCTTCGTGCTGAAAGCACCAGCAACTGCGGGCCTTCAGCCTGTGTAGAGGCCTCGCGGGCCGGCGCTTCCTCCAGGATGGCATGGGCGTTGGTACCGCCTACGCCGAAGGAACTGACACCTGCGCGGAGCACGCCATCGCAGGTCCATTCGCGCAGCGCACCGTTGACGACGAAAGGTGAGCCCTCAAGGCCCAGCCGCGGATTGTTCGCGGTAAAATGCAATGACGGCGGGAGCTGGCGCGTGGCTAGCGACAGTGCCGTCTTGATGACCCCGGCAGCACCGGCAGCCATCACCAGGTGGCCGACGTTGGATTTGAGCGATCCGATGGCGCAGAAAGCGGCGTCTTTCGTGTACCGGCGGTAAGCGCGCGACAAGCCTTCGATTTCTATCGGGTCGCCAAGCGGCGTGGCCGTGCCATGTGTCTCGACGTAGGAGATCGAGCGCGCATCGACGCCTGCGACGTCCAGCGCCCGCGTAATGACCGCGGCCTGGCCGGCGGCACTTGGTGCGGTGAAACTTGCCTTGATGCCGCCATCGTTGTTTACCGCGCCACCGCGCATCACCGCGATGATCGGATCGCCGTCACGCAGGGCGTCGGCCAGTCGCTTGAGCAGCACCACGGCCGATCCATCACTGAACACCGTGCCCTGGGCACCGATGTCGAAACTTCGCGTATGGCCGTCGGGCGAAAGCATGGAGCCTTCCTGCGCCACGTAGCCGCTGCGCGGAGGGCAGGCGATCGATGAGCCGCCGGCCAGCGCCATATCGCAATGGCCCAGGCGTAACGCATCAAACGCCTGGCAGATCGCCACCAGCGAGGTAGAGCAGGCGGTGTTCAGGCTCACCGCCGGGCCATTGAGGTTGAGCTTGTGCGCCACGCGCGTGGCGATGTAATCCTTCTCGTTGGCCAGCATCACCTGGAACGCGCCGAGCTTGTCGATGAGGTCCGGGCGATGGGCGAGGTGTTTCTGGAAATAAGTGGCATTGTGCATGCCGGCGAATACGCCGACCGTGCCGCCGGCGTTGTCGGGCACGTGGCCGGCGCGCTCCAGGCATTCCCAGCACAGCTCGAGGAAAACACGCTGCTGCGGGTCGGTGAGTTCGGCTTCGCGCGGCGACATGCCGAAGAAGCCGGCGTCGAAGTCTTCCACACCGTCAATGATGCCGCGCGCGGCCACGTAGCTCGGCTCGTTGATGTCGGCATCGCTGATGGCCGGATCCAGCTCACCGGGGCCGAAAAAGGTGATCGACTCGCGGCCTTCGCAGAGATTCTCCCAGAAGGCCTCGACATTGCGCGCGCCGGGGAAACGGCCGGCCATGGCGATGATGGCGATGGGCTCGGCAAGCGCTGCACCGGCACTGGTTACCGGTGGGATTGCTTGCGCCACCACGCCATCGATCAACGCTCCAAGGGCGGCTGGCGTGGGCTCACCGAAGAAGTCGACGATGCTCGGCCGGGTGGAAAGCTCTGCGTGGACCCGCGCCAGAGTCTTTACCGCCAGCAGGGAATTACCACCTAGGTCGAAGAAGTGGTCGTTGCGGCCAACGCTTTCGATGCCCAGGATTTCCGCGAAGATCGCGCAAAGCCTGGCTTCCGTCTGGCCATTGGCGGGCATGTAGTCGTCGGCAAGTTCCGGCCGGCCGGCATCGGGTGCGGGCAGGGCGCGGCGGTCGAGCTTGCCGTTGGCCGTGATCGGCAAGGCATCCAGCCGCATCCAGGCCGAGGGCAGCATGAAGTCGGGGAGGGTTTCGGCCAGCGAAGCGCGCAGGCTGCGCGCATCCGCGGACGGTTTCGATGCCACATAGTAGGCCACCAGGCGCTTCTGGCCGCGATCATCCATCGGCACCACGGCGCAGGCGCGAACGCCATCCAGGCGCAGCAACGCAGCTTCGATTTCGCCTACTTCGATGCGATAGCCACGGATCTTCACCTGGCCGTCGGCGCGGCCGATGAATTCGATGCTGCCATCGGCGAGCCAGCGCACCAGGTCGCCAGTCCGGTACAAGCGGCCGCTGCCCGGGCCCTGCGTATCGGGAACGAAACGCTCGGCGGTGAGCTCGGGCCTGGCCAGATAACCGCGGGCAACGCCTGCACCGCCGATATACAGTTCACCGATCGCACCCACCGGCAGCATCTGGCCACGCGCGCCAAGCACGTAGAGCGTGGTGTCGGCGATCGGCCGGCCGATGGGAATGGAGGCAACGGTATCGGCAAGATCACGCGGGATGCGCCAGGTGGTGGCGAAGGTGGTGCACTCGGTGGGGCCGTAGCCATTGATCAGCACGATCTCGTCGAGCGCGGCGTAGGCCTTGCGGATATGGTTCGGCGACAGCGCTTCGCCACCGGTCAGGAGTTGCCCCAGTCCGCGCAGGTGCGTGGGGTCTTCATCGACCACTGCGTTGAAGAGGGCTGCCGTCAGCCAGGCGATCCTGGCATCGTGATGGCGAATGGTGGCGGCCAGGCCCGCGCCGGTAGGAATCTTCTCCGGGTGCACGATCACTGTGCCTGCGTTCAGCAGTGCGCCCCAGATCTCCAGGGTCGAGGCATCGAAGCCGAGGGGCGCGGCGTGCAACATGCGCGGCGCCATGCCGAAGTCGACGTAATCCACGCCGCGTACCAGGCGGATGATCCCGCGATGGGGAATTTCCACGCCCTTGGGCGTTCCGGTGGAGCCTGAGGTGTACATCACATAAGCCAGCGCGTTGCCGAACACCACGGGTGTCGGCAGCAGTTCGCCTTCGAACAGGCCCGCCAGCGAAACCACTGGCGCGTCGGCCCCCGCCAGCGGCTCACTGCCCTCGGCACGCACGATCAACGCCGCTTTGGCATCGTTGGCGACGAAGGCAAGGCGGCCGGCGGGCTGCAGGGGGTCGAGTGGCAGGTAGGCGGCACCGGCCTTGAGTACGCCCAGCAATGCCACGATGGCATCGGCGGAGCGATCCATCAGCAGCGCCACACACTGCCCCACGCCCACACCGCGGGCGATGAGCGCGCCCGCCACGCGGTTGGCCTGGTCGTCAAGCTCGGCGTAGGTGATGGCGCGGTCGCTTTCCTCGATGGCGATGGACGCTGCGTGTTCGCGTGCTATCCGTGAGAACAGGCCGTGGACGGTATCGGTAACCTGGCGGGCCACGGTGGTCCGGTTCCACTGGCCCAGCATCAGGGCGCGCTCGGCCGGATCGACGATGTCCAACGCCTCCGGCGCAACATCGCTGGCGCTGAGTTCGCGCAAGGCGTGCACGGTGGCCCGTGCCATGATCAGTGCGGCCTCGTCGCCGAAGGGAGCGCGGTAGTCCACACGCAGCTGATCACCGTGAAGTGTCCATATGCTTGATGCATCACGGGTGGACTGGCCATCAGCTACCGACCAGGCTCCCGATGCGTCGTCGCCGGCTTCGCCCGAGGACAGGCCGTCGGCACCGGTGAGCGCGGCATCCACCGCCGCCAGGGCGCGACGGAGCTGCGTCGTGGCGGACCACCCGGGTCGGGCCGATGCGTCGTCGATGGCGGTGACCACGACCGGGTCGAGGGTGAGTTCAAGATGCGAGGGCGCTGCACCCAGGGCGGCGGGAGGCAGTACGTCGAACAGGGGCGACGTCAATTCGGTCGCTGGCGCGGTGGTTGTGGTTGGCACCTTGGTCATCCCCTCTCGCGCGTGCGGCATGCAGCCTAGTGTCGAGGGCGCGCACGCGGGCTTCCATATGCAGTTCAGTCGTCAAACGGCATGGCCGTAAGGAGTAGGTTGCGATGCCGGTAACGTTGCCGCGACGGCGCGGGACATCATCTAGGCCGTATGGGCTAGTGCGCGCGGGCTACCGAAGGCGGTGCGTCCGGCGTGCCCGGCAATGCCTGGAAGGCAATCAGCCAGAGAATGGCGCCCTGCACCGGCGCGCCGGTCCAGGTAACGCTGTAGGTGCCGGCGGTGTCCACGCTGCGCGAGGCCACGGCACACTGCACGCCGCTTTCGTCGGGAAGCTTCAGGAAACTGTCGACGATGGCGAAACCATCGCCAGGCTCGGCGGTCATGCGCTTGACCCCGCCGTCGCCCCACCAGAAGGCCACCAGCAAGGCAGGCCCGGTCGTGGTTACCTTGCCGCTGGTCAGCTGCAAGGCAGGTTCGGCGTAGGTCTGGGCGATGTCCTTCACCACGCCACCGCGGATTTCCATGAAGGGCACTGAAATTTCGCCTTTCGGTTCGCCGCGTTTGGCGAAGGTCACCTTGTGGCCCTGGCCGCCCTTGGCCCCAGTGACGATATAGCTGGACACATTGAACCGGTCGTAGCCGTTGCCGAAGGCGACGGCGCGCTGCAGTGATTTGAAACGATTTCCGTAATTGTCACTGGGTGTGTCTGCGTTGCTGGCATAGCCGCCGTTCATTACCAGCAGGGTGCTGCCCGGCTCGGTGTCGATCGGGTCGGTGGTGGTGGGGCTGGCACCCAGGCCTTCGCCGTGGGCGAGCAGGGTGTGTGCACCGAGTACGGGTGCGGCATGCAGCGGCGAGGCGATCATGGTGGAGCACCCCAGGATGAGAAAAGCCAGCAAACACCTTGCGCTGGCGTTGAGCATGCGCGACGCTAGCGCCCGCGGGCGGGGCATGGGCATGGACGCATGGACGTCGTGGCACCTGCCACCGGACCGCATGGGAGCTGGCTTGGCCGTCGAGACCGATTTCCTCGCGTTGTATCGCCAGCTTGGCTTGTCGCCGGGATGCAAGCTCGCCGACTTCAAACAGGCGTACCGCCGCCACGTTTCCGTCCTGCATCCGGATCGCAATGACGCGGCCGCACCGGAAGACCACGAACGCTTCGGTCGCCTGGTTATCCAGTACAACGCGGCCATGGATTTCCACCGCAGGCATGGCCGGCTGCCCGGCGCACCCGTTGGTGCGCGCTCGGCGTCGACCGACACCTCACCGGCAGAGCCTGTCGCACCCAGTCCGCTGCCGCCGCGCCGTGAGCGCGTCACGCATACGCCCCGCCCGATGTTGCTGGCGATCGTGGCGCTGGTGGTGATCGCACTGATCGCGTGGGGCGTGGGGCCGATCGATTCGACACCGGGGGGCGATACCAGGACGCCACCGCTAGCCGCGGCCGAGACGTCCGAGCCCGCCGTGCCGGCACCGCAGTTGGCGGTGGGCATGACACAGGAAGACGTACGCTCGATCGAGGGCGACCCCACCGCCGTACACGGTGATCGCTGGGAATATGGACCATCATGGGTGCGTTTCGAGCGGGACCAGCTGGTGGACTGGTACAGCTCGCCCTTCCATTCACTCAAGGCGGCCAGCACCCGGCCGCACGGTGAGCCCGACTGAGCCATCGTCAGCGCGCGCCGCGGCCGAACAGCACGATCTCGAACGTCTCTACCAGGATCACCAGGTCAAGGAACAAGTTGTGGTTCTTGACATAGAAAAGATCGTACTTGAGCTTTTCGGCGGCATCTTCTTCCGAGGCGCCGTACGGGTACGAAAGCTGCGCCCAACCGGCAAGTCCGGGCTTCAGCGAGTGCCGCAGACCGTAATAGCGGATCTTGATGGCGAGGTCGGCCACGAACTGCGGACGTTCCGGGCGTGGCCCGACAATGCTCATTTCACCCTTGAGCACGTTCCACAACTGCGGCAGTTCGTCGAAACGCAGCTTGCGGCAGACGCGCCCGACGCGGGTGACGCGGTCATCATTCTTGGTGGCCCAGCGCGCCACGCCGTCCATCTCGGCGTCCGTGCGCATGCTGCGGAACTTGTACAGCCAGAACGTGCGGCCGTGTTCGCCAACGCGTTCCTGCCGATAAAGAATGGGCTGTCCCTTGCCCGACTCCAGGCGGATGGCCAGGGCGGTAAGCAGCATCAACGGCCACAGTACAAGGATCATCCCGGTGGCCATCACCACATCGAAGCCGCGCTTGAGCAGCAGGTTCAGCGGCGTGGCGTTGAACCCGCCTGAAAACACCAGCCACGACGGGTCGAGCAGGTTCAGCTGCACGCGGCCGGATTCCCGTTCAACGAAGGTGGTGAGGTCGGTCACCGTCACGCCCGCCTGGCGGCAGTCAAGCAGGTCATCCATCGGCAGGTTGCCGCGGCGGTCGTCCACGCCCACCACGATCTCATCCACCTGCTGGCGTCGGCATAGCTCGCGCAGCGAACCAGTGCGATGCAGGATGTAGTCGTCGGGCACCACGCTTTCCTCATGACAGCCACGGATGTAGCCGACTACGAAAAACCCGCGGCGATCGGCGCGGCGGCGCATGCGGTTGTGGATCTGCCCGGCGCGCTGGCCGGCACCCAGGATCAGCACACGGCGCTTGAAGGCGTCCACTTCCACCAGACGCATGAACAGGGTGCGGAAAGCCGCCAGTAGTACGAAGCCGATCAGCAACGCCATGCCGAGTACACCGCGACCGAGGTAGGCCTGCGGTAGCAGGTAGAACACCACTACCAGCGCCAGGCCGCCCATGCCGAAGCCAAGTGCCTGGCGTGCGACCAGACCGATCCAGCTGCTGCGAAGGTGCGCGCGGTATTGGCCCAGCGCCGCCATGGTGACGAACACGACGCCGGCGAACAGGAGCGATCGCTGCGGCAGCGCCGTGGCGTAGGTCGCAAGATCGTCCGGGCTCAGGAAGAAGCGCAGGTAGGTGGCCAGGTTCAACGCGGCCGCCAGCAGGAGGAATTCGCTGACACCCAGGAGCAGGAGCCAACGTACGAATTGCTGTCGCAGGAAACGAAGCATGCGGAAGTCCCCAGGGGATGCCGCGGGAAGGGCTTTTCGAACCCGCCGGCAGTGTGGAGAAAACTACGCGTGCGAGCTGCCCGGCGCTATTGGCTGGACGTAAGAGCGGGATAGGCCATCCGGGGTGATAGACATGGCCAGTACCCTGGCCAAGGGCAAGGTGGTTACCGTGTCCACCTGCACGGGGGCGGCAAGCGCCCCCTTAAGACCCGGCCCTGTATCGAGCGCATGGATACGCAGCGTGGCATGGCTGGCGCGGGCGAGATCCATCTCTACATCCGCATCGATGGTGGCAGGATCCAGGCGCAAGCCCGTGCCGTAGGCTTTCAACAGCGCTTCCTTGCGCGTCCACAGGGCGAGCAGGGCGCCTTCGCGCGCATCGGCGGGTAGTGCCATCACTACTGCGTGCTCGCGCGGCGTGCAGATCGACGGAGCCAGCGCGTGCAGCTGCATTCGCGGTGGATCGCGCTCGATGTCCACGCCAACGGTATCGGCTTGGGTCAAGGCGATGGCGATGAAGCGGCCCGTATGGCTGAGGCTGGTGGCCATCCCCGTGCCCGGCAGCACCGGTTGCCCGGCCTCGGTAAAGACCAGTGGAGGGCGCTGCATGCCAAGCACCAGGCACAACGCGCTGCGCCACAGTGCATGGGCCAGGATATAAGTATCGGCATCACGGGCGAAGCGGAAACGTCCGGCGCGCGAATGCTCAGCGTCGTCAAGCGCCATGCGCGCCTGGTCGAAGTCCCCGGCAAAGTCCGTTGAGGACGCCAGCAGCACCAGGGCTTCGCCGGCCCGGGGCCTGGCGAGGCCAGCCTCGCGCAAAGTGTTGACGGCGAACATCGGACTAGACGATGGCCGTTACGCTGCAATCGGCAAGCAAGACCTGCAGCTGTGCGGCCAGGCGCAGGCTCAGGGCGACGATCGTGAACGTGGGAAAGGCCCATCCCCCGGTGGGGAATACCGAACTTCCAGCCACGTGCAGGTTGCTCATGCCGTGGACACGGCAGTCGCGGTCTACCACACCTTCTTCGGCCCGCGTTGCCATGCGCGTGGTACCCAGGTGGTGCGCCGTGCCGTGCACCGGCAGCGGCGCGTCGTCTTCGGCATGAACCCAGGGTTCGGGTTCGAAACGGCCGTTGCAGGCGCGCGCCAGTTGCTCGCCAAACAGGCGCGCTGCAGTGCGGATGGTATGTCGGTCGATGGCCGAGAGTTGCCAGTCCACGCTCACCTTGCGCAAGCCCAGGGCGTCGGTGTCGCTGCCCAGCATGATGCGGCTGTCGCTGTTGGGTGCCTGCTCGAAATAGCCGATCAGCTCCACATGGTTGCTGCGCACGGTTGGGCGATCAGCGAGCTTCTTGGCGAACGCACGCACGATGTCTCCGGTGCCCAACCCCACGCGTAACGCCAGCATGCCAAGGTTCGGTGTGCCCGCAGGCGTGGCCGTGGCCAGCATCGGACCGTTGCGCATGATTTCGCACATGCGTATCTCCAGGCGTTCGGCCTCGTCGCGCACGGGTGGTTTCAAGGCGGCACGGAATTCGCGCAAGGCACGCACGCCGAAAGGTATTTTTCCTTCGATCGGGAAGGGGTGCACGCGGCCGGCGAGCATCCGGTGGTCGCGCTGGGCCTGGGCCGACAGGGCAATCTCGGAAGATACCGGCGCCGGGTCCTTGCCTATGTGGCGCTCGTAGGGGCGGGTGAGGGCGTCGGGATCGTCGGTGGCGACCACACCCAGCTTGCCGCTGGGGTGATCCATGAAATAACGGCCAACCAGACCATGCGCATTGCCAAGCCCGTCCGGGGAAACGGAATCGGAGAGCAGCAGCAGTCGTGCATTCTCGATACCGCCGGCAGCCAGTACATACTGGCGCGCAGTGACGCGGCCACGGCGTCCGTCCATGCTGCCGATACGGGCGTGGTCCACCGAGGCACCATCGGGCGTGGCCTCGAGCGACATCAGGTTGGCATGCAGCACCACCATGATGTTTTCCGCGGCATCCAGTTGCGCGCGGTAGTGCTCGCCGAAGAACATCGGGCTGCGCGCGAACACCGGGTTCACCAACGTGTCTTCGTCGAAGCTGCAGGGCGTGCGCGCAGGGGGCGTCAGGAAGCTGCCGTCGGTGAAATCGTGCGCATCGATGCCCAGGTAGTTGCGGGCTTGCCCGTACCAGGGCTCCAGTTCATCGTAATCGAGCGGCCAGCCGGAGTCGGGAACCCAGTCGCGCGGCTCAAGGTCGTGCCGTGAGAATGTGATACATCCGCCACCCCACAACTTACAGCTGCCGCCGAACACACGCATGCGGGAACTTGAAGTATCAAAGGGTGTGGAGCCGATTGATTCACCGTTGTACAGTGACTGGCTGCGTTCCTCGCCCGCGATGCCACCACCCTCCACCAAGCATACGCGGATGGTGGTGCCGATGAAGCTACGGGCGATAGCGATCCCTGCTGCGCCTGCGCCTACGATGCACAGGTCGGCTTCGACGTCGTCGGGCGACGTCGAGTCGAGGTAATCGATGATCACGAACGCTGGCCTTTGGCGATCAAACGCCGTAGTAATCCCGGTACCAGCGTACGAAGTTAGCCACGCCTTCGGCTACGGGGACCTTAGGCGTATATCCAACGGCCTGCATCAGGTCCCGGACGTCGGCCTCGGTGTCGGGAACGTCGCCCGGCTGCAGGGGAAGCATCTGCATGGTCGCTTTCTTGCCAAGACACGTTTCGAGGACTTCGATGTAGCGCAGCAGTTCCACCGGTTCAGCATTGCCGATGTTGTAGATGCGGTAGGGCGCCACGCCGCTGGAGGCGGGATCAGGCTTCACGCCATCCCATTCAGGATTCACCCCCGGCACCGTGTCGAGCGTGCGGATCACCCCTTCGACCACGTCATCGACGTAGGTAAAGCTGCGCTTGTGCTTGCCATGGTTGAACACCGGGATGGGTTCATCGGCCAGGATCGCCTTGGTGAACATGAACAGCGCCATGTCCGGTCGGCCCCAGGGGCCATAGACGGTAAAGAAGCGCAGGCCGGTGCACGGGAAGCGGTACAGATGCGCATAGGCGTGCGCCATCTGCTCGTTGGCCTTCTTGGTGGCAGCGTAAAGGGTGAGCGGGTGCTCGGTGCCCTGGTGCTCGGAAAACGGCATGGCGAGGTCCGCGCCGTACACCGAGCTGGTGGAAGCAAACACCAGGTGTTCCACGCCATGCTGGCGGCAGCCTTCAAGGATGTGCAGGAATCCGGTGACGTTGCTGGCCACGTACACGTGGGGATTCTGCGCGGCATAACGCACGCCGGCCTGCGCGGCCAGGTTCACCACGCGCTGCGGCCTGTGTTCGGCGAAGGCGGCTTCCACCGCCGTGCGATCGGCGAGGTCGGCCTGGATGTGGGTGTAACGCGCATGGTCGATGAAGCGCGCCAGGCGCGCCTTCTTCAGCGTGACGTCGTAGTAGTCGTTCAGGTTGTCGAAGCCGATCACCTCGTCGCCGCGCTCGAGCAGGCGCATCGCGACGTGCGAACCGATGAAGCCGGCAGTGCCGGTAACCAGGACTTTCATGGGACAGCCTTATCGGGCAGTGCTACAGGCGCCCATCGACCGCGGCGCGCGGAAGCACGTATTTTACATCGTAAAGCACACTCTGGCCCTTGCCGAAGGCACGGATGCCTTCAGCGCCCATGGCGACGAATTCCTTATGGCCCACGGCCACGATCACCGCGTCGTAGCTGCCGTTTTCAGGATTTTCGATCGGCGTAAGGCCATATTCGTGCTTCGCCTCCGCGCCGTTCACCCAGGGATCGTGCACATCGACATGCGCGTTGTAGCCACGCAGCGCGCCCACGATGTCCACCACGCGGGTGTTGCGAAGGTCCGGGCAGTTTTCCTTGAAGGCCAGGCCCAGCACCAGCACGCGAGCATTCACCGGGTTGATGCCCTTGCGTACCATAAGCCGGATCACCTCCGACGCCACGTAGGGGCCCATCGAGTCGTTGGTGCGGCGCCCGGCAAGGATCACATCGGGGTGGTGGCCCACTTCCTGTGCCTTGTGGGTGAGGTAGTACGGATCCACCCCGATGCAATGCCCGCCCACCAGGCCCGGCCGGAACGGCAGGAAATTCCATTTGGTGCCGGCGGCCTGCAGTACTTCCAGGGTGTCGATGCCCAGTTTGTTGAAGAGGATGGCCAGGTCGTTCACCAGCGCGATGTTGAGGTCGCGCTGGGTGTTCTCGATCACCTTGGCGGCTTCGGCCACCTTCAGCGAGCTCGCCTTGTGGGTGCCGGCGGTGATCACCGAGCCATACAGTGCATCGACGAAATCGGCGGTCTCCGGCGTGGAGCCCGAGGTCACCTTCAGGATGCTGGTCACCCGGTGCTGCTTGTCGCCGGGGTTGATCCGCTCCGGGCTGTAACCTGCGAAGAAATCCTGGTTGAACTTCAATCCCGAGACACGCTCGAGGATCGGCACGCATACCTCCTCGGTGCAGCCGGGGTAGACGGTGCTTTCGTAGATGACGATATCGCCATGGGCCAGTACTTTGCCCAGCGTCTCGCTGGCCTTGACCAGGGGGGTCAGGTCCGGGCGCTTGGCCTGGTCGATGGGAGTGGGCACCGTCACGATGTAGACATTGCAATCGGCGATGTCAGCCAGGTCGCTGGAATAGCCAAGGCGCCCGGCATCGGCCAGTTCCGCCGCGTCGAGCTCCAGCGTATTGTCCACGCCGCGCCGCAGTTCATCGATGCGTACGCGGTTGATGTCGAACCCGGTGGTGTCGTACTTCTTGCCGAATTCCACCGCCAGCGGCAGTCCTACGTACCCCAGGCCGACAATGGCCAGCCTGGTACCCTGCAGATTCCCCATGGTCTAGCGTCCCGGTAAGTAACGAGTTCCGGACGGAAGATAGCAGGCGCGGGGAATTCCGGCTGCTAGGGCGAATGGTTGGTTGGTCGAAAGACAGAGGCAGCCGGCGTTCGCGGCCGGCTGCCCCATCGGGGCTACTTCACCGGTGCGGTGATATCGCTGATCAGGTCCTTGCCGGTGGAGCGCTCCAGATGGGCGTATTTGAGGCCCTCGTGGTAGTCCACCTTCACTGTGCTGAACTCATCGACATTCTTCACCAGCAGTTCGATCGGCGCGGAACCACCCTTGGCGTTCTTGATGGCATCCTTCAGGGCATCGGCTGAGTAGTCCTTGCCGTTCACGGCAACCAGCGTCAGGCCAGGCACCAGGCCCGCCTTCGAGGCAGCGCTGCCCCACTGCACGTCGCTGATATCGCCCTTGCCGGAAATGGCGATGCCCAGCGAATACGACAGGTTCACGCCGTGGCGGATCTTCTCCGCGCCCTTGTCGAATTCGGTGGGCTGGTCGGTGTACACCACCTTCCAGCCGCCGCCTTCGATGCCTTTCTCCGGCAGCGTGTTGCCGACGTAGTCCAGGCGGTCGCGCAGGAACTTGGCCCAGTCATAGGCTTGCACGCCGTTGAGCGTGGAGACGATATCGTCGAAGGTGTAGGTCTTGGTGACGTAGCTGCCATTTTCCATGCCGTAGAAGGCCTTGGCAAAGTCGTCGAGGGAGTGCTTGCCCCTGGAAAGGTCGCGGATCTTGGTATCCACATCCAGCCACAGCAGCTGGCCTTCGGGATAGAAGTCGGTGCCACGGCGGTAGTTGGCCCAGCCGCCACGGCCGTAGTAGGTGAGGGGGGCGGCATCGGCGGTGTCCTGCAACGAACGCCAGGCGCGGCCGGTACGATGGCTCATGGCGCCGACGATCCCGGCAATGGAATCGCGGTACTGGGCTGGGGTCCAGATGCCCGAACGCGCCGTCAGCACGCCGCACCAGTAGTCGGTCAGGCCTTCGTACACCCATAGCAGGTCGTCCTGCATCGGCTCCATGAAGGTCGGTGTCCACAGGTCCGCCGGGCGGCGGAACTTACCGTTCCACGAGTGCACGTACTCGTGCGGCATCAGGCTGCCGGCCAACTTGTTCATTTGCGCATCGGTGAAGAATTCCGCTGGCAGGCGGTCGTCGCTGGACTGATGATGTTCCAGGCCGAAGTGGCCGGTGTGGTCACTCAATGTCAGAAGGAAGTCGTAATGCCCGTAATGGTGAGCGCCGAACAGCTTGTTCGTCTGCACCACCACCGCGCGCTGGTCGGCCAGCTGCTTGTCGGTGAGTTTTACGTCTTCGGCTGAATCGCCCACCACGTTCAGGTGCACCGGGGTCTTGGCGCCGGGGGCCAGGTCCACCCGGTTGAAATACTTGCCGGCAATGATCGGCGAGTCCACCAGATTGTTGAAGGTGATCGGCTTGAACTTCGTGGTATCGCCCGACTGGCTGGCTATTTCCATCGCCGTGCCGAATTTCCAGCCGGCGGGGAGGGTAACCGTCGGCTCGATGGTGATCTGGCGTGTGAAGTGCCCAGCCGGATAGAAGGCCACCTGGTTCAGCTCAAGGTCCACCAGCGACGGGGTGGACGAGGCCGAGGCGCCAAACGAACCACCGCCGCCTGGGGAGAGGAATTCGAACGATACGTCGACAGACGACACGCCCTGCGGCACATCCACATGCAGTGCGAACATTTCCTTCAGGTCGCGGCGCCAGGCAAGCTGCTTGCCACCGGCGGTGATGGTGACACCGGCCACGTTTTCGATCGGGCCAGACGGTGAATGCTCGCCCGGGATCCACTTCGGGTAGTACAGGATATTTGCGCCCGCGGTTACGGGAATCGTTTCCTTGACGTGGAAGATCCGCTGCGGGGCCTGGGATAGGTCCACGTTGAGCGTGAGGTTGCCGTTGTAAGGCGTGTCGGCCGCCGCGGGCAACTCGTCGGCCAGGGCAGCGCCAGCGGGAACAGCAAGCGCGGCTACGACGGCCGCGGACAAAAGACGATGGCGCAACGTGGAAACGATCAAGGTATGGCTCCTGCGAAGGCTCGCCGGGCGGCCCCAAACGGCACCGGCGATCAATGGGCTCCCCCGCGCGGCGAAGACGTCGCGGGCATCCCTTCGGGGAGCGGTATCGCCCGATGGTAGGTGGCCGGTTTACGGGGGGCGTATGCCAGAGGTCACGGGGTGGCGGGGCAGGTTCTTGCGGAGGATCTTTTATAGGAACTAAGCAACCCACATCCGTCAGCTTCGATCGATAGCATCGTCGGTTAAACCACGCGTCAATGAAGGTCGGTTGCGAATGACCTGATGCACCGTAGCGTGACTTCGTAACCAGTCGGCAGTCGTTACAGACCGGTATCGAACTACGTCAACTATTTCTTTAAATTTTTGCGTTGCATTCTCGTCAAGGATGGACTCGTGGTGCGCGATCCTATTCCTTAGCCTGTTGATTCGACTGACGGTCCGCTGGAAATCTGCACGTCGAGGGAGTGCCGCATTGGGCAGAAGGGCTTGCATGCCGGCTTGCCATAGCGGGCGGTCGTACTCTGGTCTGAAGAGATTCGACCAAAAGTCAAAAGTTAGATGGGCCACGACGTCATCCTTGGAGGCGGTACGACGTTTTGTGGTTCGATCAATGGCCTTCTGGAGCGACGCCAAACTTGGGGGTGTCAACAACGAACGAAACTCAGCGCTGACGGGCCATCGCGTTGTGAACCTGGATGACAGGATGTCGTCGACCGCGTTGCGAAGCACCACCTCCACGACATGCAAAGGAAAGAGAAATGATTTTGCGAGCCGCGCGTTGTAGAGGTACAACTGAAAGGCAATATCCGGGCGAAAACCAGCGCGGCGCATATACGGTTCACAGCGTCTTTTCGACAGGCCGTGAACGAGATGCGTGACGACATCTTCGGTGTAGTGAAACGTTGCTTGACATTCGGCCATCATGGCGTAACCATCCAATCCCTAGCAGCTGACGGACCCTCTGATCGTTCTGATCACGCGCCCCAGCACTAGACTAGAGCCCCGGGACAGGCAAAGCCTCTCCCGGGGTTTCGTTTTTTGGGCTTCGGGTGTGCATGGCAACGACGATAAGTCGTAGTCGATCATCAATGCCATCAGATTTCGTCCACTCTAAGAATCAAAGATTCCATGGTCGGTTGTCGGAAACGATCCGATCTCCTGGCGGAAGAATCGGTTGGTTTTTCGAAACGTAAGATGGAAGCCCAGATATCGCGTAAGAACGCTGCGTTGCGCCGCGTTGCAAGCCAATGTTCGCCAGAATGGACGAAAAACGAGGATGAAGAATCCACCTCTCCCCGTTTCAATATCTTATCAAACCGGGGGCTTGCGGCAAGGCCCCCGTCGTAGTGCCCAATCTCCGGCCTAAGCACCAGGTGTGCGGCGTGGGAGAGGCAATATGGCTGAGCATGCAGTAGTCATTGCCGGAGGCGGCCCGACAGGGATGATCCTGGCGGCAGAGTTGACGTTGGCGGGTATCGACGTTGTCATTATTGAACGACGTGCCAGCCAGGATCTGCACGGATCGCGAGCCGGGGGCCTTCATTCGCGCACCATCGAGATGCTTGACCAGCGTGGCATCGCTGAACGGTTCATCTCGGCGGGGCAGGTGCATAAGACTCTGGGGCACACACTGGTCCCGCTGGACTTCAACGGCTTTCCCACCCGACATAATTATGTGCTCGCACTATGGCAACGCCATTTCGAGCGCATCCTGGCTGGCTGGGTCGATGAACTTGGCATTCGGGTTCATCGTGGGTGCGAGGTGGAGGGCTTTGCCCAGGACGATACAGGCGTTGAAGTCGAGCTATCTGGCGGTCGTTCTCTTCGAGCGGAATATCTGGTTGGCTGCGACGGTGGACGCAGCCTGATCCGCAAGACGGCGGGTATCGACTTCATTGGTTCGGACCCATCGACCAGCTGGTTGATCGCCGAGGTCGAGATGGACGAGGAACCCGAGTTCGGCATGCGTCGTGACAGCCTTGGCACCCATGGCATGAACCGAATGAAGGATGGGGGACCGATTCGGGTTGTACTGACAGAAAAGCAGCTTGGACGCGGAAACGATCCCTGCATGGACGAGCTTCGCGAAGCCCTCGTGGCGGTATACGGGACTGATTATGGCCTTCGCAGTGCCAGCTGGCTTTCCAGATTCACCGACATGACGCGTCAAGCAGTGTCCTACCGCAGTGGCCGTGTACTGCTGGCCGGCGACGCCGCGCACGTGCATCCCCCGCAGGGTGGCCAGGGCCTCAACACCGGCGTGCAGGACGCGATGAACCTGGGATGGAAGCTGGCCCAGGTGGTCAAAAAGACATCACCGGAGAGCCTCCTGGATACCTATCACGCCGAACGGCATCCGGTGGGTGCCCGCGTATTGCGGAACGCCGTAGCGCAAGTAGTGCTGAGTATCCCTGACGACAGGCACCGGGCCCTGCGCGAGACCATGATCGAACTGCTCGGAACGGACGAGCCACGCACGCGCTTCGCCGCGATGATCTCCGGTCTGGATATCCACTACGATCTTGGCGAGGGGCACCCGCTGCTTGGCTGGCGCATGCCCGACCTCGACTTACACACGGCCGACGGCCCCACGCGTGTGTTCACTCTTTTGCACGATGCCAGGCACGTACTCCTCAACCTCGGCGAACCCGGCGGTTTCGATATTTCTCCCTGGGCCGATCGTATCCGGTTGACCGACGCCAGTTACGACGGTGTATGGGACCTTCCCGTCCTTGGGAAAATCGCACCGCCAGTCGCCGTATTGATCAGACCCGACGGATATGTTGCGTGGGTAGGGAACGGTACGGATTCGGGGCTCGCCGATGCGCTAACCGCGTGGTTCGATAAGCACTTTACGTCGCGCGCGCGAGCCTGTTAATGTTGAAAATGATCATTTTCATGTTAATTAAGCTCAACGGAGTGCTCAGATGTCCCCGCCGCTGGACTGGCTAAGTCGCCTGCTGGAAATGACGCCCGTTCGCGGACAACTGGACCTGCGCTGTTATTACGGCGCGCCCTGGCGTATCGACGAAAAGGCCTCCCCCGATGGGGAGATTCCATATCACATCGTGCTAAGCGGATCGGCCATGGTGGAGGACCCTGCCGGCGGGGCAGCGCAGCGCCTTGCCCCGGGCGACATTCTTCTGCTCGCCGACGGTGGAGCCCATTCGTTGCACGATGGCAGTGGCGCGCGCCCCAAACCTGCCCGCGCGCGCGCGGCAGCGAATCTGGTCTTCAGCGAAAACACCGGCACAGGTGACCGGCTGGATATGTTGTGCGGTCGATTCGTGTTTACGGCCGCTCATGCGCGTTTATTGCGCAGTTATTTGCCGACGCGGTTGATCGTGCGGTCGTCCGATAAAAGTGATGCTGGGGCTGAGTCCGGAACAGGCGCGGACGTGGCCGGCTTGCTGGCACTGATGCGCAAGGAATCCGGTGTCGACAGTCTTGGCGGTCGCGCCATGCTCAACGCATTGTCGACAGCCCTGTTTGCACTGACTTTGCGCTTTGCCAGTGAATCGGACGAGGCGCCGGCCGGCATGCTCGCACTTGCCGGCTATCCGCGGCTGGCGCCCGCGCTGGAAGCGATGTTCCACAACCCGGGTGGGCCATGGACGCTTCCTTCGCTGGCGAGTCTCTGCAACATGTCGCGGGCAACATTCATGCGCTTGTTCCAGGAAAAACTGGGACGTTCGGCCAGCGATTTGTTGACCGATATCCGCATGACCATGGCCTCCAACGAACTTCGTAAAACCTCTGCCTCCACGGGCGCCGTGGCCGACATGGTCGGCTATCAATCGGAGGCGGCGTTCCAACGTGCTTTCAAGCTACATGTCGGGGTAACGCCAGCGCGCTGGCGTCGCATGACGGACCTCGACAAGTAAGCAAGTTCGCATGTCCAACGAAGTGCTCACTTGCAAAGGCGCCGCCATGGTGGCGCCGATGAGCCCGGCTTTACTTCACCGGCGGGAAGTCGATGGCGGTGTCGTTGATACGGTTGAAGACGTTGGTAAACACCGTCAGGGCGATGGCCAGGCTGATGTCCACCAGCTGCGTGTCGGTATAGCCAGCTGCCTTGATCTCGTTGAACGCACTGTCGCTTATCGTGCCGCTGGTATTGACCAGGTTGCGTACGAAGCGAACCAGCACATCCCGTTTCTCATCGCCGGTGGGTTCGCCTGCGCGGATTTGCCTGAGCGCGTCGGGCTTCAAACCCGTCATTTTCCCGAGCAGACTGTGGGCGGCCACACAGTAGTCGCAACCTGCGACTTCGCTGACGGCGAGTTTGATGGTCTCCTGGTCCTGTTTACTCAGCGCGCCAGCAGCAAGGACGCCATCGGCTTGCAGAATGGCTTTCAGCGCGGAAGGGTCAAGTGCACCAATCGATGCGTATGTATTGGGAACACTTCCAGCGGCCTTTCGAATCTGGTCGTAGATTTCGGCAGTGGGGCCGGTAGCGGAGTCGACAGGCGGGGTAGGGATGCGAGACATAAGATCACTCCTTCGTTGAGATGAGCGTCTACTTTACGAAGGCGATGTGATCTTTTTAATGCTAAATTATCTCTTAGATATGCCTATTAGTATCACGCTACCCTGATCCCGGGCGGACGTCGATGGCCCGCCCTGCGTCAGATACCAGCTGCGTATGGGTTAGTCGACGGCCCGGCGCCAGACGGAATAAGCAATCGTTCCATTACCCGAGGCGCTTGCCGGAACGGCGTAGGTGAGCAGCCCATCCTTGAAGGTGTAGTCGCGCTCCTGGGTCTTGCCCTCCCAATTGGGGAAGGACGCGGCCTCGACGGTGAAAACCAGCTTGTGCTTCGCCTTGTCTATCGTGACGGTTCCGAAGTGGGTGCTCGACCCGACGACGGCCACCCGGTATTCATCCGGCGTGCCACGCGTCTTGACGCCGCTGGCAAAGACCTGTCGATCCGGCTTGAAGATCTGCATGTCGTAACGACCGGCGGCGTCGACCATCAGCAGGCCCTTCGGGTGCTCACCGTAGTTGGTGGTTCGGGTCCCGTCGGCATGCATTTCATAGGCTGAATCCATCACCCAGGTCCCGCGGAGTGAGGTCAACTCCTGGCCGTCGGTCGCCATGGCAGAGGAAAGGGGAAGGCCGATGGCAGCGCATATCAGGTACCACTTCATGGTGATGTCTCCCGGTGAGGAAAGCCGCTCCAGTGGCGGCCTGACAGAAGCGTACGCGCTGGCCATCATGATGAAAATGCCTTATAAGAGCTTTCTATCATTTCGATCATAAATGATGAAAACGCTCGATCTCGATGCCGTGCGGGCCTTCGTCCTGACGGCGGACCTGCAAAGTTTCACCCGTGCCGCCGATGCGCTGGAAACTACCCAGTCGGCGGTCAGCCTTAAGTTGCGACGCCTTGAAACCCAGTTGGGTCGAAGGTTGTTGGAACGAACGCCCCGGCAGGTCCGGTTGTCGGCGGAAGGTGGGGCATTCATCGAGGCCGCACGTCAATTGATCCAGGCGCACGAGAACGCTGTCACGTCATTCGAGGTCAAGCAGCATCGTCTGGTTCTTGGCATCAGCCATCAACTCGTCGGCAGCACACTGCCTGCCTTGCTGGGACGGATGAACGAGCATGATCCAAACCTGCATATCGAGATGCAGGTCGCCGGCTCGCGCGAGCTGATCGAGCACTACGACGATGGCAAACTCGATGCCGCCATCATCCTTCAGCCACAAGGTAACCGCCGCAACGGTGAGTTCCTTTTCGCCGAATCCTTTGCCTGGATTGCTTCGGCGGACTTCCGGCCACGGGCCGGTCGTCCTCTGCCGTTATCGACCCAGGGTGAGCTGTGTAGCATTCGCGCCGCCGCGGTCACGGCTCTCGACGGCGCGGGTATTCCCTGGACCGAGGTTTTTGTTGGCAAGGGCGCTGCGGTGGTCGGGGCGGCGGCCGCCGTCGGTTTGGCAGTTGCGGTCATGGCCAGGCGCACCGCGCCGGCCGGCAGCATGGACGTCGGCGAACTCCTCGGTCTTCCACCATTACCTACCCATGAGGTAGTGCTCTATTGCGCGCTCACCGATCGTCGTTCGCGTGAGGCACTGCGCACGCTCTCGACAGCGTTCAAGAGCCTGGCTAAGGCTTAATTGTCTATGGACCGGCTGCGGGGATCATCCCAATGCTGCTCATCCATGTCTCGGCCAGGGCAGGCCAGTGTGTGATCGGATTTGACGTTGGCCTTAGCCCGAAAGCGTGTCCGCCGTGTGGATACAGATGCATCTCTACGGGTACGTCGGCGTTCTTCAGGGCAGCGTAATAAACCTGTGCCTGGTTCACGCCATCCACATGATCGTCTTCTGCCTGAAGCACGAATGTCGGTGGCGTTTCATGGGAGACCGGGACATTGGGATTCAACGTGTCGTCATCGGTTGCTATGTGTCCCGGATAGATCGCCAGGGCAAAGTCCGGACGGCTGCTTTCCTTGTCGGCTGGGTCCACCGGCGCATAGGTTCGGCGTTTGAAGTTCGTGCTTACCTCAGCTACCAGGTAGCCACCTGCGGAAAATCCGAGCACGCCCACCTTGTGGGGATCGATGTGCCATTCAGCGGCGCGGGAGCGTACCAAGCGGATCGTTCTCTGCGCGTCCTGCAACGACGGCATCGACAACTGCAGATTGTGGGGCCGGCAATCGCATTGCCATTCATAAGGGATGCCCGGCACGCGATATTTCAACAGGATGCAGGTAACGCCCTTTGTCGTTAGCCAGTCGCAGACATCGGTGCCTTCCAGATCCATAGCCAGGCCCTGGAAGCCGCCTCCTGGAAATACGACGATCGCGGCCCCCGTATTCTCCCCGGTGGGAGCGTAGAGCGTCATCGTGGGCTTCGACACGTTATATACGCCCGTGATGGTCTTGCCGCCGATGGTCGTGGTACCGGTGCGTGCGTATTCGGAACCAGGCAAGGACTTCGGATCAGGCGGCGTCCCGGGCCATATGGGTACTTGCGTATGCCCGGCTGCAGGTTCCCAAAGGGTCGTCTTCGCATGCACGCCTGCGCATGCAACCAGCAGACACATCGCCATTACCCACGGCTTCATGACATTCCTTCCTTTTTGACGTTCGGCCACTACGACCCCTCCGTGGATATTGGCCGTTGCGTCGGGCCTGCCGCGGCCACCTATGTGGAATTCTCCGGGCAGTCCTGCGCCAGGCGTGGTGTCATGAAGATGGCGATTTACCCTTCTGAGCGGAGCTTGCCTCCCTTGGCCCACGCATCGCGTGATATCTCGGTAATCACGATCTCGACGCTTTCCAGGGGACATTGCAGGGTGTCCACGGTGACGCGAGTTGCTTCCTGCACGAAGGCACGCTTTTGCTCCAGCGTGCGGCCGGGATGCATTTCCAGACGAAGGACGGGCATGTTGACGCTCTCATTGACGCCCCGGAGGTGGGGTGGTGGCGGCATGATGCGCGCGGGCGTGTCGTGGATAAACGTGCCACGATTTTGTTCACGGCCAACCTATAGGTTTCTAATTAACTAACTCGCCAGGATCCGGTGCAACCCAGAGAAGCCGGGTTTCGATCAACTCATCGCAATACCACAGGTGACACGACGTCCGGCAATATGACGAAGCCATTGTCTCGAAACGTCATGGTTCACCCCTGGGTTGGCCGCTTTGAGATGCGGACTCAAGCGATAGGTTATCGCATGCGATTGGCCGCGGCCAAAAGAACCAAGATTCCTTCGATCGAAATTCGTGCTCAACTTTGAGACGCTTCTGATAGACGGGCAGAGGTGGACTGGCGAAAATGCACAGGTTGTCGGTACATCGGCAACCGGGTGTAGCAGCCCACTACAAACCTCGGGTGTCGCGGCCTGGCCGCGGCATTCGACTTCCCCTCTTTTGGCGGGTGGCCAGGCGGACTTCGGTCCGGCCGGTTGGTTTGTGCGGTCTGCTACCCTGGCTCGCCCGCCACTCCTCTACCGAGCTTTACGGTGCGGCGCGCGAGTCTTGTGAGACGGCATGGACGCATCGGGCAGGTGACAATGCCCGGGCTGCTGATCGGGAGTGTCAGAACGACCGACTTTGCTTCATCGGCGTAAGCCGGAGGCGTCCATTCCGTCCCAACCGTTTCGGGGCGTGGCGCCTGGGGCATGACTCCACCTGAACGGAAAGGAACTATTCCCTGCCGGCCGTTTATCCCGCCGCAAGGAATTGCAAGGCACACTCGAGCTGGCAATGATCCCGGCCTCGTGCCTTGTACGGAGATAGACCCATGCGCAAGTCCACCCTGCTACTGGCCACTTCCCTTGGCCTTGTCCTGGCCTCGCACGCCTTTGCTTCCGACCGGCCCGACCCGGGCAAGCTCACCACCCGCTGCCTGGATGCCGCAGCGAAGAAATTCGACGTCAAGAACGATTACATCCAGTTAAAGCCGGTGGAGTCCGCCGATGCCGGCTACTCGATCGCCGGTGTGGCCGATGCAGGCATGGACGGCAAGAAGAATTTCACTTGCCAGTTCAAAAAGAACGGCAAGTTGGCCAACCTCGTACCCGAGGGCAAGTAAACCCGGTCCGCGCCATGCGCAGGGCGTGGCGCGGATCACTTGGCCCATCAACCCTTGGCGGACGAACTGGCCCTGGCCACCCTGGGCTTGAGCGTGATATCAAACCCGGCGCTTCTTCCGCTCGTCCTTCCAGACGATCCAGCCACCGAACACGGTCATCAGCGCCAGGCCGAACCAGGTGATGGCGTACATCAGGTGGTTGTCGGGGAAGGAAATCACCGTCAGACCCCCGACGGGGCCGTCGATGCCTTCGCGGCTGGGGGAGGAGATGGCATCGGCATCCACGAAATAGGGAGCGACGTCGGCCAGCCCTTCGGCCGTGGCGATGGCAGCGACATCCCGTGAATACCAGCGATCATGCGTCGGGTCGTTCGCCTGCAGGAAGGCGCCTTTCGGTTCGCTGATGCGCAGCAGGCCCGATACGTTCGAATCACCCGCGGGATTGACCGGGCACGAAGCCTTGCCGCCGCACCATCGCGTAGCAACGAAACCTCGATTCACGATCACATAGTTGCCATCGCGCGTGCGCATGGGCGTCAGTAGCCATGAACCCATGCCGAGCTCCGTGCTGGCACGCACCCGCACGCTTTTGTCCGGCAGGAAGGTGCCGGTGAGTTTCACTCGACGGTACTCGTCGTTCGCTGCATTCACCCCCGGCCATTGGCCGCGGCCGGGCGCCGCCACCGGCTCCGCGTGCACCCGCGCATCCACCCGCGCGACCAACGCATGCTTCCACGCCCGACGATGCACCTGCCATATTCCCAGCGCGATGAATCCTGCGAACATCACCAGGCCAAACACGGCCAGCAGGCCCAAAATGAAAACGCCGCGCGGTCGGCGCGGCGTTTTCGTTTCGTGTACCGCTTTCATGCTCAAGGCAGGCTCTTGGCCTGCTGCTCGGTCATGTCATGGGACATGCCCGGCATCATGTTCGAATTGAGGTGGTACATCACCCAGATCGAACCGCTCAAGGTGATCACCACCAGGATCGCCGTGAACATCAGCGCGAGCATGTTCCAGCCGCCTTCCGAGTGCGCGTTCATATGCAGGAAGTAGATCATGTGCACCACGATCTGCACGGCCGCGAAAACCAGGACAATCACCGCCAGGGTCTGCGCGTTGGGAATCACCTTGCCCATGACCAGCCAGAAAGGCACCGCGGTGAGGAATATGGCGAGGAAGAACCCCAGCATGTAGCCTTTCAAGGTGCTGTGGGGCGCGCCGTCATCGGGGTGATCGTGTGATTCGGTGTGGGTGCTCACGGCAGCACTCCCATCAGGTAAACGAAGGTAAAGACGCCGACCCAGACCACGTCCAGGAAGTGCCAGAACATCGAAAGGCACAGGATGCGGCGCTTGTTCGCTGGCGTAAGGCCAAAGCGGCCCACCTGGAACAGCAGGGTGATCAGCCAGACGATGCCGAAGGTCACATGCAGGCCGTGGGTGCCCACCAGGGTAAAGAACGACGACAGGAACGCGCTGCGCTGCGGGCCTGCGCCCCGGTGGATGAGCTCGGCAAACTCGTACATCTCGATGCCAAGGAAGCCCAGGCCGAACAGTCCCGTGACCACCAGCCAGGCCATCATCGTGCCGCGGCGGTTCTTCTGCATCTCCAGCACGGCGAGGCCGTAGGTGATCGAAGAGAGCAGCAGCAGGCTGGTATTGACCGCCACCAGCGACAGGTCGAAGAGCTCGGCGCCTGTCGGGCCGCCGGCATAGCTGCGTCCGAGCACGCCATAGGTGGCGAACAGGCAGGCGAAGATGAGGCAATCGCTCATCAGGTAGATCCAGAACCCGAGCAACGTACCGTTGGCCGGGTGGTGGTCTTCCTTCATCCAGAACTCAACATCCTGGTTGTTGGCGACGGCGGTGGAAGGCATGGCGTTGATATCAGACATGGGCGGCGAGCTCTTCCGTGCGGGCGGCCTCGGTACGGGCCACTTCGTCGGCGGGGATGTTGAAATCGCGCTTGTAGTTGAACGTGTGGCCGATGGCTGTCACCAGCAGGCCAAGGAAGGCCAGGCCCGCGATCAGGAACATGTGCCAGATCATGGCGAAACCGACCACAAAGGCAAAGGCGGCGAGGTAAATACCCGCGCTGGTGTTCTTTGGCATGTGGATCGGCAGGTAGCCCTCGAGGCGACGCGTCTGGTTGCGCTCCTTCATGTCCCACCAGGCATCGGCCTCGTGGATGATCGGGGTGAACGCGAAGTTGTAGGCCGGCGGCGGCGAGGAGGTGGACCACTCCAGGGTGCGGCCGTGCCAGGGATCGCCGGTGACATCGCGCAGTTCCTCGCGGCGCTTGTAGCTTACCCACAGCTGGATCAGGAATGCGCCGATACCCAGTGCGATCAGCACCGCACCGAAAGCGGCGATCTGGAACCAGATCTGCAGCGATGGATCCTCGAAATGGTTCATGCGGCGGGTCACGCCCATGAAGCCCAGCACGTACAGCGGCATGAAGGCCAGCCAGAAACCCACCAGCCAGAACCAGAACGAACACTTGCCCCAGAACGGATCGAGCTTGTAGCCGAAGGCCTTGGGGAACCAGTAGTTGATGCCGGCGAACAGGCCGAAGATCACGCCGCCGATGATGACGTTATGGAAATGCGCCACCAGGAACAGGCTGTTGTGCAGCAGAAAGTCGGCCGGCGGGATCGCCAGCATCACGCCCGTCATGCCGCCGATCACGAAGGTGAACATGAAACCCATGGTCCACAGCATCGGTACTTCGAACTGGATACGGCCGCGGTACATGGTGAACAGCCAGTTGAACATCTTCGCTCCCGTGGGAATCGAGATGATCATCGTGGTGATGCCGAAGAACGAATTGACGCTGGCGCCGGATCCCATGGTGAAGAAGTGGTGCAGCCACACCAGGTACGACAGTACGGTGATCACCACCGTGGCGTACACCATGGATGCGTAACCGAACAGTCGCTTCCGGCTGAAAGTAGAGACAACCTCGGAGAACACGCCGAACACCGGCAGTATCAGGATGTACACCTCGGGGTGGCCCCAGATCCAGATCAGGTTCACGTACATCATCGGGTTGCCACCCATGCCGTTCGTGAAGAAATTGGTGCCCACGTAGCGGTCGAGCGACAGCAGCACCAGCACGGCGGTGAGCACGGGGAACGCGGCCACGATCAGCACGTTGGTGCACAGCGCCGTCCAGGTGAAAATGGGCATCTTCATCATGCTCATGCCCGGTGCGCGCATCTTCACGATGGTGGCGATCAGGTTGATGCCCGAAAGGGTGGTTCCGACACCAGCCACCTGGAGCGACCATATGTAGTAGTCCACCCCGACATCTGGACTGGCCTCCAGCCCCGAAAGAGGTGGATACGCCAGCCAGCCGGTCTTGGCGAATTCACCGATGAACAGCGACACCATCACCAGGATGCCGCCGGCGACCGTCATCCAGAAACTGAAGTTGTTGAGGAACGGGAAGGCGACGTCACGCGCGCCGATCTGTAGCGGCATGATGTAGTTCATCAGCCCCGTGACCAGCGGCATTGCCACGAAGAAGATCATGATCACGCCGTGGGCGGTGAAGATCTGGTCGTAGTGGTGCGGCGGCAGGAAGCCCGGGTTGCCGTTGAAGGCCACGGCCTGCTGGGCGCGCATCATCAGCGCGTCGGCGAAGCCGCGCAGCAGCATGACGACGCCGAACACCATGTACATGATGCCGATCTTCTTGTGATCGATGCTGGTGAACCACTCGTTCCAGAGGTAACCCCAGAGTTTGTGTTTGGTAATGAGGCCCAGCAACACCGCGCCAATGACGAGCACGCCGGCGAAGGTGGCCACCAGGATGGGCTCGTGGTACGGAATCGCCTCAAGGGTGAGGCGTCCGAAGATCAGTTTTCCTGCATCGGGCATGTTCATTACCGGACTCGCTAAGGCTTCAATCGAAAGAGGCTGCCGCTATGGGTGCGTGTGCCCGGCGGGCGCCATACCAGCCATGCCAGCCATACCCTGTTCACTGTGCTGCTCGTGTTTTGCCATGTCGCTCATGCACATCTGGCCTGCCGCGACGCACTGGTTGAGGATGGCGTTGTAGAGGCCAGGATCCACCGTGCCGAAATATTGGACAGGTTCCTTCTCGCTCGGCTTGACGAGCTTGAGGTAATCCTCGCGGGTGAGGTGGCCGCCGCCAGCCTTTGCCTTGGCCACCCACGCATCGAAATCGGCATCGGACACGCTATGCAGCACGAAGCGCATATCGGAGAAGCCGGCGCCGCTGTAGTTGGCCGAAATGCCTTCGAAATTGCCGGTTTTGTTCATGACGCCGTGGAGCTTGGTCTCCATGCCGGGCATGGCATAGATCATGCCGGCCATGGAAGGGACGAAGAAGGCGTTCATCACGGTTGACGCGGTGATGTGGAATTCGATCGGGCGATCCAGCGGAGCGGCCATCTCGTTGACCGTGGCGATGCCCTGTTCCGGATAGAAGAACAGCCATTTCCAGTCGAGCGCCACCACCTCGACCACCAGGGGTTTGGTATCCGGCGCAACGGCGCGGACGTGGTCCACCCGATCCAGCGGCCGGTACGGGTCGAGCTTGTGGGTGCTGGTCCAGGTGACGGCGCCCAGCGCGATGATGATCAGCAGCGGAGCCGCCCAGATAAGCAGTTCCAGCACCGTGGAGTGATTCCAGTCCGGATCGTACTCGTGGTGCGCGGCCTTGTTCGATTCGCGGTATTTCCAGGCGAAAACGAAGGTCATCACGATCACCGGGATGATGATGATGAGCATCAGGACGACCGAAATGGCGATCAGGTCGCGCTGCTGCCTGGCGACGTCGCCGGCAGGGCTGATCAACACGGCATCGCAGCCTGACAGAAGCAGGGCAAGGGCGAGGACCGGCAATCCGCGCAACGTCTTCATGAACATTCGCATGGTGGATGTGGTTACCCTTCGGACCGGTGAAAGTTACGCCAATTGGACGTCTGGGGCGATAGGACACTTTGTCCCATGGCGTTAATGCGTCTTCGGGTCCATCCTTGGCTATGCTTTAAAACAACACCTCCCCGATCGGGTGATTAAGATGTCGAGCACTTCACAAGTCCATCACGGTGCCGAAGAGGCGGAAGACGACGTTCGCCGTCAGCACCAGACCAGCCATGCCGCCGTGGCTCCCGGGGAAATTGCCGTGGGGGTGGTCATTGGCCGCGCCTCAGAATACTTCGACTTCTTTACCTACGGCATCGCCTCTGTACTGGTATTCCCGGCGGTGTTCTTCCCCTTCTTAAGCCGTGTTGACGGTGTGTTGCTGGCTTTTGCCATCTTCTCGCTGGCCTTCATCGCGCGCCCGATTGGCACCACCGTGTTCATGGCGATCCAGCGCCACTGGAGCCGCGGTACCAAACTGACCGCTGCACTATTCCTGTTGGGCACTTCCACGGTCTGCATCGCGTTTTTGCCAGCGAACACCTCCAATGGCTATGGCGTCATTGTGATTCTCTGCGCCCTGCGCTTCCTGCAGGGCATTGCCCTGGGTGGATCGTGGGACGGCCTGCCATCGCTGCTCTCGCTCAATGCGCCGAAGGCCCGCCGTGGCTGGTATTCGATGCTCGGCCAGCTTGGTGCCCCCACCGGCTTCCTGATCGCCGCGTCGCTATTCCTGTTCCTTCACACGCAACTGTCGAACGAGGATTTCCTGGGTTGGGGATGGCGCTATCCGTTCTTCGTGGCCTTCGCGATCAACGTGGTGGCCTTGTTCGCCCGCCTGCGCCTGGTGGTGACCGAGGAATACACCCAGCTGATGGAAGAAGGCCAGCTCGAGCCGATAGGTACCCTGGAGATGCTGCAGGCGCAGGGCTATAACCTTTTCATCGGCGCCTTTGCCGCGCTGGCCAGCTATGCGCTGTTTCACATCGTGACGATCTTTCCGCTGTCGTGGATCACATTGAACCATTCTCAGGGGATCAACGACGTCCTGATCGTGCAGATCATCGGCGCCTTCGTTGCCATCGTGGCGACGGTGGCTTCGGGTGTCCTCGCCGACAGGTTCGGCCGCCGCAACATGCTCGGCGGCATGGCGGTACTGATCGGCCTGTTCGCCATTGCCTCGCCCTGGCTGCTTGGCGGTGGAAGGGCGGCGCAGGATGCCTTCCTGCTGATCGGCTTCGCGCTGCTGGGACTTTCGTATGGCCAGGCGGCGGGCACGGTGACGTCGAATTTCGCCAAACGCTTCCGCTACACCGGTGCCGCCCTGACATCCGACTTCGCCTGGTTGATCGGCGCGGCCTTTGCGCCGCTGGTGGCGCTGAGTCTGTCGATGCGGTTCGGCCTGGGTGCGGTCAGCGTCTACCTGCTTTCGGGCGTGGCCTGCACCTTGCTGGCGCTGCGCATCAACCGGGCCCTAGAGACCGATCGCAACAAGGCCTGACGGGCCGCGTCGCTTACGTGGGCCGCACCCTCGGCTTCTGCCGCACGTAAAGCTGCTTGCGTACCTTCGCCACCAGATCGCCCTGCGCGGTGGTGATGTCCACCTCGAACCAGCGGAGCACCTTGGCGCCGCTGGCAGCCGCGGCACGCAACTCATCCACGGCCTCGTCGGTCATCACGAAGTGGGCGTAGACGTCTTCCTTGCCCGGCGCGATGAATTCGATCTCGCCGGCCTTGTCCCACACATAGTAGTCGTCGCCCAGGCGATGCATGCCCATCAGCATGAAGAACGGGTCGGCCATGGCGAAGAGGTTGCCGCCGAACTGGGTGCGCACGAAGTTCTTGTTCCAGGGACGCAGCCGCAGGCGGACGCGAACTTCCGACCAGTCCCCGGCGATGTCGGTGACAGCGATGCTGTTGAAGAGGAAGGGCGGCCACAGGTTCATCAGCCGCCTGAAAGTGCCAGGTGTCATCAGAACAACAGGCTTGCCATCTTGCGGCGATAACGGCCCACGAGTTCGGCATCTTCCACGGTGGTGAAGGCGGCCAGCAGGCGTTTCTTCGCCGCGCCGTCATTCCAGTCACGCTGGGTCTTGAGCAGTTCCAGCCACTGGTCCATGCCGGCGGCGGGGTCGCCTTCGAGCAACAGGCGCACGCCGAGCTGGTCGCGCGCCTCGGCATCGGCCGGATCGGCCTCGATGCGGGCACGCAACTGCGCTGCCGATGGCGCGTCGGCGAGGGCTTTGGACAGCTCCAGTTCGCTGCGCAGCCGTACGGCGCGGGAGTCCACCGAAAGATTGGCGGGCAGGGCGTCCAGTTCCGCCGCGGCGGCATCGGTACGGCCGGCCTGCATCAGGGCCACGGCGAGGTCGAGCTTCAGGCCCGGAACGTCGGGCTGGGCGGCGATGGCCTGCTGCAGGCGGTTGATGGCGCCTTCGGGCGTTTCGGCCTCGACGTCGGCGGCCGGTTCGGCGACCTCACCTTCATCGGCGGCAAGCGGCTGCAGGTGGCGGCCGAGGAATTCCCGCAGCTCACCTTCGGGCAGGGCGCCGGCGAAGCCGTCGAGCACCTGGCCATCCTTGACCAGCATCACGGTGGGGATGCTGCGGATGCCGAACATGGCAGCGATCTGCTGCTCGGCGTCCACGTCCACCTTGGCCAGTGCGAAGGCGCCGTTGTATTCGGCGGCCAGCTTGTCCAGGAGCGGACTGAGCGCTTTGCAGGGCTCGCACCAGGTGGCCCAGAAATCCACCAGGATGGGCGTGGTCAGCGACGCCTTGATCACGGCGTCCTCGAAATTGGCCGTGGTGACATCGAAGACGTAGGTTTTCTCGCTGGCCTGGCTCACTGGAAACTCCGGAAAACGCTTGTGGAATGCCCGCATACGTCGGGCAAGCGGGCAAGGATATCAAGTGGCTTGCCTTTCCGGGGAGGGTTCAGGCAACCTCCCGCACCCTTCCTCGCGCCATCTCCACGTTAATTTGCGACCATAGGCGGGAAAAGGAAAGGCGACCCCAAGGACATGCAATGACACCCGGGCAACCGTTGATGGTCTGTGAGCACTGCGACGCGGTCTATCGGCGCCGTAACCTTGCGCGTCGCGAGGTCGCCCGTTGCATGCGTTGCGGGGCTATCCTGGAACGCCACCAGTGGCTGAGCCTGGACAAACAGTTCGCCTTGATCGTGGCCGCGGGCATCGTCTTCATCATCGCCAACGTCGAGCCGATCGTGCAGGTGAGCCTGGGCAGCAGCCATGCCACCACCACCCTGTGGGGCGCCGCCATTGCCATGTGGAACGATCAGTCGCAGGTAGTGGCGGTGCTGGCGGCCCTTACCCTGTTTTTCTTTCCCCTGACGCAGATCCTGATCTTCGGCTGGCTGCTGGCCTTCGCCCGGCATGGCGAGCGTGCGCCGGGATTCCGCCAGGCCATGGTGATGCTGCACTACGTGCGTCCCTGGAGCATGATCGAGGTGTTCATGCTTGGCAGCCTGGTGGCGGTGGTGAAGGCCTCCAGTTACTTCACGGTGGTGCCGGGCGCGGGGATCTGGTCATTCGGCGTACTTACCTTGATGATCACCGTCTTCGCCAGCCACGATCCCCGCCAGCTTTGGCACAAGACCGCAGGGAACGACGCATGACGGATGTTGTAACGGCCCGCGAACTGGGCGTGGTGGGATGCCATGTGTGTGGCCTGGTAAGCCGCGCCGAACACGTTCCGCCCGGCGCAACCTGCCCGCGATGCCATGTGCCGCTGCACCGGCGCAAGACCAACTCCCTGGCGCGCACGTGGGCGCTGTTGCTTGCCGCGGCCGTGTTGTACCTGCCGGCTAACCTGTTGCCGATCATGCGTACCGTGAGCCTGGGCGACGTCGACGACAATACGATCCTGACCGGCGTGATCGAATTGTGGCGCAACGGCTCGGCGGACCTGGCCATCATCGTGTTCGTGGCCAGCATCGTGGTGCCGATGACAAAGTTCATCGTGCTGGGCACCCTGCTGGTGTCGGCGCAAAGGAAAAGCGGTTGGGCGCTGAAGCAGCGCGCGCGCTTCTACCGGTTGGTGGAACTGGTGGGCTACTGGTCGATGCTCGATGTCTTCGTGGTGGCGCTGCTGTCGGCGCTGGTGCATTTCCAGGTATTGAGCCGGGTGGAGCCCAAGCCTGGCGTGATCTACTTCGGCCTGGTCGTCGTGCTGACGATGCTGGCCTCGATGAGCTTCGACCCCCGGCTGATCTGGGATCGCAAGGAAACCGATGACTGAGCCTGAACAACCGCGCGACGGGCGCGAGGACCTTCCCGAACCCGTGGTGCACAAGCGCCGCGTGGGCATATCGCTGATCTGGCTGGTGCCGCTGGTGGCGGCCATCGTCGGCGCTTCGTTGCTGGTGCACGGCTGGCTGGGGCAGGGCCCCAGCATCATCGTGACATTCCAGACCGCCGAGGGCCTTGAGGCCAACAAGACCCAGGTGAAGTACAAGAATGTGGTGATCGGTAAGGTCACGCAGATTGCGCTGAACCACGATCGCAGCCGGGTAAGGGTGAAGATCGACCTGGAAAAGAACGCCGAGAGTTTCGCCACGAAAGACACCCGCTTCTGGGTGGTCAGGCCACGCGTGGGCATCGGCGGCGTCTCGGGTGTCGATACCTTGTTCTCCGGTGCCTTCATCGGTGCCGACACCGGCGACTCCGCCGACGAACAGGATGAATTCAAGGGCCTGGAAACGCCACCACCGGTGCTGCACGGCCAGCCCGGCAAGCGCTTCACCCTGCACAGCGGCGACCTGGGTTCGCTGGATATCGGTTCACCGGTGTATTTCCGCCGGGTGCAGGTGGGCCACGTGGTGTCCCACGCGCTGGACGAGAGCGGCAAGGGCGTGAGCCTGCAGGTATTCATCGATGCGCCCAACGACAGGTACGTGTCGAAGTCCTCCCGCTTCTGGAACGCCAGCGGCGTGGATGTGTCCCTCGGGGCCGACGGCCTGAAACTCAACACGCAGTCCATCGCCACGGTGCTGGCCGGCGGCGTAGCTTTCCAGTCGCCCAACGGCCCGCATGACGACACCCCGGCAGAGGAGAACGCCAGCTTCAGCCTCTTCAACGATCAAAGCACGGCGATGGCGCCACCCGATGGTGAGCCGCGTTATATCCGCATGCGCTTTGACCATCCGGTGCGCGGCCTGCGTGCGGATTCGCCGGTGGAATTCCTCGGCGTCAACGTGGGCAAGGTGGTATCGGTAAACCTCGACTACGACGTCAAGACCCAACGCTTCCCGGTGATCGTGGGGGCAGTGGTGTACCCCGAACGCCTGGGCAAGGCCCATCAGAAGTTGATGGCGGCGGCGGTCGACAAGGGTGACACCGACTGGTCGCAGATGGTCGGCCGCCTGGTCGACCACGGCCTGCGAGCGCAGGCACGCAGCGCCAACCTGCTTACCGGGCAGCTGTACATTGCCATCGACTTCGATCCGAAGGCCAAGCCCGTCACCTTCGACCCGGCGGCCAAGCCGCTGGAACTGCCTACCACCTCCGGTGACTTCGACAAGATCCAGGAGCAGCTGGCCAGCATCGTCGACAAGGTCCAGAAGATCCCCTTCGACACCATTGGCAAGAACCTGGATGAAAGCCTGAAGCAGTTGTCCGGCACCTTGAAGCAGGTGAACGAGAACCTGGCGCCGGAGGCCACCAAGACCTTCAAGCAGGCGCAGCAGACGCTTGGCGCGGCCAACAATGCCTTGTCGGACGATTCCCCGCTCCAGCAGAACCTCGGCCAAACCCTGCAGGAACTGCAGCGCACCGCGCGTTCGCTGCGAGTGCTCACTGATTACCTGTCCCGCCATCCGGAGTCGTTGATCCGCGGCAAGGGCAAGGATGCGCCGCCGCCGGCTGCGCCGGCCACGTCCACGAACCCGTCGCAAGGGAGCAAGCCATGATTCGTCGGTTGCCGTTGTTAGCCATCGTGATGCTGGCCGGCTGCGCCTCGGCTCCCACGCAGTACCACACGCTCGTGCCGCGGGCCGTGGCGCCCACCGCGCCACCGGCAGCCTTTGTGGTGGAAATACTCCCGGTGAGCGTGCCGCCCCAGGTGGACCAGCCGCAACTGGTGCTGCGCTCGGGCGCCTCCGACGTGCAAGTACTGGAAAACCAGCGCTGGCTGGCGCCGTTGGGTGATGAAGTCCGGGGTGCGCTATCCGCGGATATCACCTCGGCGCTGAACACCCACGATATTTACGGCCTCGCCAGGCCGCCAGGGAGCATCGACATCCGTATCAAGGTCGACATCCGCCGCTTCGATTCCGAGCTCGGCGGCAGCGCCACCATCCAGGCCGGCTGGACACTGCGCAAGCTGGACGGTCCGGAAGGTGCGGGCCTTGCCTGCGCCACGCGGGTGAGCGAGCCTGCTGGCGGCGATTACGCCAGCCTGGTGCAGGCGCACCAGCAGGCCTTGGGCAGGCTCTCAGGCGTCATTGCCCAGGCGGCGCGCGCACTGGCCACGGGTTCGGCGACCGGCTGCCCCATGGTGGAAGGGGGCTGAAAAGCGCCCTGGCCATGGCGAAGCAGGCCGGGCTTGGGCTAACCTGTCGCGTTGACCCACCCCGCTTTACCGGTACGGATATCCATGCAGCACGACACTGACCAGGCGCCCCGCGAAGCGGCAAGCTATCACCCGGCCGCCGTGGAAGAAGGCGCGCAACGCTTCTGGAACGAGCAGCGCGCCTACGAGGTGAAGGAAGACCCTTCCCGCGAGAAATATTATTGCCTTTCCATGCTGCCGTACCCATCCGGTGCGCTGCACATGGGTCACGTGCGCAACTACACCATCTCCGACGTGATCAGCCGCTACCAGCGCATGCTGGGCAAGAACGTGCTGCAGCCGATGGGCTGGGACGCCTTCGGTCTTCCCGCCGAAAACGCCGCCATCAAGAACAAGACGGCACCGGCGAAGTGGACGTACCAGAACATCGACCACATGCGCGAGCAGTTGAAGCGCCTGGGCTTCGCCTACGACTGGACCCGCGAATTCGCCACCTGCGATCCGGACTACTACCGCTGGGAACAGTTGATGTTCACCCGGTTGATGAAGAAGGGCATTGCCTATCGCCGCAACGCGGTGGTGAACTGGGATCCGGTCGACCACACGGTGCTGGCCAACGAGCAGGTGATCGACGGCCGCGGCTGGCGTTCGGGCGCACTGGTGGAAAAGCGCGAGATTCCGCAGTGGTTCCTGCGCATCACCGACTACGCACAGCAGTTGCTCGATGGCCTGGATACCTTGCCCGGCTGGCCGGACGCGGTGAAGACCATGCAGCGCAACTGGATCGGCCGCAGCGAGGGCCTGGATATCCAGTTCCCGGTGCCGGGCGAAGCGGAGCCGCTCACCGTGTTCACCACCCGCCCCGATACGCTGATGGGCGCGACCTTCGTTTCCATCGCCGGCGAGCACCCTCTCGCGCAGAAGGCCGCGCAGTCGAACCCTGTTCTTGCCGCATTCCTGGCGGACATGCGCCAGGGCGGCGTGTCCGAGGCGGAGCTTGAAACCCAGGAAAAGCGCGGCATGGATACCGGCGTAAAGGCCGTACATCCGGTAACGGGCGATGAAATACCCGTTTGGGTGGCCAACTTCGTGCTGATGGGCTACGGCACCGGTGCCGTGATGGCGGTGCCAGGCCACGACGAGCGCGATTTTGAATTCGCCAACAAGTACGGCCTGCCGATCCGCCAGGTGATCGCGGTAGAAGGGGAAACCTTCGATCCGAAGCAATGGCATGACTGGTACAGCGATAAAACGCGCAGCGACATGCGCGTGGTGAACTCCGGCGATCTGGACGGCAAGACCAACCGCGAAGCATTCGAATTCCTTGCCGCCAGGCTCGAAGCCTCGCACCTGGGCCAGCGCCGCGTGAACTGGCGCCTGCGCGACTGGGGCGTGAGCCGCCAGCGCTACTGGGGCTGCCCGATCCCTGTGATCCACTGTCCCGCGTGCGGCGATGTACCCGTGCCCGAAGACCAGCTGCCCGTGGTATTGCCCCAGGATGTCGCCTTCAGCGGCGTGGTGTCGCCGATCAAGGCCGACCCGGAATGGCGCAAAACCACGTGCCCAGCCTGCGGCGGCCCGGCCGAGCGCGAAACCGATACCTTCGATACCTTCATGGAATCGAGTTGGTACGTGGCGCGCTATACCAGCCCCGGTGCTCAAGCCATGGTGGATGACCGCGTCAATTACTGGATGCCGGCCGATCAATACGTCGGTGGTATCGAGCACGCGATCCTGCATCTTCTGTATTTCCGCTTCTATCACCGCCTCATGCGCGATGAGGGCATGGTCAAGAGTGATGAGCCGGTGACCAACCTGCTCACGCAGGGCATGGTGGTGGCCGAAACCTTCTGTCGCGACGAAGCCAACGGCGGCAAGCACTGGTACAACCCGATCGACGTCGACGTTCTGCGCGACGAGCGCGGCCGCATCACCGGCGCAACCCTGCGCGAAGACGGCGCGCCGGTACACATCGGCGGTATCGAGAAGATGTCCAAGTCGAAGAACAACGGCGTGGATCCGCAATCGATGGTGGGCAAGTACGGCGCCGACACCGTGCGCCTGTTCTCGATGTTCGCAGCGCCCCCGGACCAGTCGCTGGAATGGAACGAGGCCGGCGTGGAAGGCATGAGCCGCTTCCTGCGCCGCTTGTGGCGCGAAATGCAGGCCCATGCCGATGTCGGCGACGCGCCCGCGCTTGATGTTGCCGCGCTCGACGGCGCGCAGAAAACCATGCGCCGGCAGCTTCACGAGACCATCGCCAAGGTCGGCGACGACATTGGCCGCCGGCAATCGTTCAATACGGCCATCGCCGCGCTGATGGAACTGATGAACGCCCTGGCCAAATTCGACGACTCGACACCGCAGGGCCGCGCCGTGCGCCAGGAAACGCTCACCGCCGTGGTGCTTCTGATCAACCCGTTCACCCCGCATGCCAGCCATGCCCTGTGGCAGCTGCTGGGTCACGCGGAAACCCTGCTGGAAGACCAAACCTGGCCGGTGGCCGACCCGGCCGCCATGGTCCGCGACTCGCTGACCCTGGCCGTACAGGTCAATGGCAAGCTTCGCGGTACCATCGAAGTGCCGGCGGCGGCTTCGAAGGAAGACGCCGAGGCCGCGGCGAAGGCCGACCCGGCCGTGGCCAAACAGCTCGAGGGGCTCACCATCCGCAAGGTGATCGTGGTCCCGGGCAAGATCGTCAACATCGTCGCAGGATGATTTCCATGCCCCGCATGCTCCGCCTCCCGCTGTTGCTCGTCGCCCTGGCCGCCCTGTCGGCCTGCGGTTTTCATCTGCGCCGAAGTGCGGCGTTGCCCGAATCGATGAAGCAGGTGCACCTGACGGTAAACGGTGGTGGCAAGCTGGAACGCAGCTTGAGCCGCGCCCTGGAACTGGCCGGCTCCACCGTGCTCGATCACGGCGGCACCGGCATCGCGGAACTGAAGGTGCCCACGGCCGCCTTCAGCACACAGACGCTCACCGTCGGCGGCTCGGCCCGTGTCACTGAATATTCAGTGCGCTACCACGTCGACTTCAGCCTTTCCGATGGCCAGGGCAACGTGGTGATCCCGCAGCGGGGCATCGATATGTCGCGCGACTTCAGCTACGACGCGCTCAATACCATCGGTACGGCTGCGCAGACCGAACAGCTGCAGAACAGCCTGGTGGACGACATGGTGCAGTCGATGCTGTTCCGCCTGGAAGCCGCGGCGAAACACCCGGAGGTGATCCAGCCGGCCACCACGCCGGCACCCAAGGCCGACTGACGCCACCATGCCGCTCAGCCCGGGCCAGTGGCAAAAGCAGCTAGCGAGCAGCGAGCTGGCTCCGGTGTACCTGCTGGCCGGCGAGGAACTGCTGGTACTCGAGGCCGCCGACGCCCTGCGAGCCCAGGCCCGGCGCCTGGGGTATGACGAGCGCGAGGTGCTGGAAGCCGACGCGCGTTTCGATTGGGACGACCTGGCCCGGGCCGGCGCCGGCATGTCGCTGTTTGCCACGCGCCGTTTGATCGACCTGCGGCTTCCCAGCGGTCGTGCCGGCAAAGAAGGCGGGGCGGCGATCACCGCCTTTTGCGCTGCGCCGCCGGCCGATACCACCTTGCTGGTCACCGCCACCGAATGGAGCAGCAAGCATGAAAGCGCCTGGAGCAAGGCGATGGATGCTGCCGGCGTGCAGGTGGTGTTCAATGCGCCGCGGCCGAACGAGTGGGCCTCCTGGATCGGCGCACGCCTGGCCTCGCGAGGGGTAAAGGCCACACCAGGCGCCGCGGCTGTGCTGGCCGAACGGGTGGAAGGCAACCTGCTGGCCGCCGCCCAGGAAATCGACAAGCTGGTGGTGCTGGCAGGTGACGCACGCGTGGACGAAGCCGCGATGGAAGGCTACGTGGCCGACAGTGCCCGTTTTGACGCCTTCAAGCTTACCGACGCCGCCTTTGCCGGTGACGGTGGCCGCGCCTTGCGCATCCTGGCGGGCCTCAAAGCCGAAGGCGAAGACCTCATCCCCCTGATGGGCTGGCTGGTGAACCAGTTGCAGCTGGCCATGCGCCTGGCCAACGCCCGCGACTTCGCCTCGCAGGCGAAAGCCGAGCGCCTTTGGCAAGCCCGCGAACAGCTTTTCCGTCAGGCCTTGCGCCGCGCCCCGCGCGAACACTGGCTGGCGTGCCTGGCCCGTGCCGCCGCCATCGACCGCATGGCCAAGGGTCGCGAGCAGGGCGATCCGTGGCGTGCCGCCGAGCGACTGGTGGCGGCGATCGCCGAGCCGCGCGCAGCGGCGGCCCTGGCCTGAGCCTGCCGATGCGACCGCTGGCGATCCTGGGCGGCACCTTTGATCCGGTCCACCTGGGGCACCTCTGCGTGGCCTGGGAAGCGGCCGAGGCGCTCGACGCGGAGATCGCGCTGGTGCCGGCACACGTGCCGCCCCACCGCCCTCCGCCGCGCGCAACGGCGGCGGAGCGGGTGGCCCTGCTCGCCGCGGCGCTTGCCGGCCAGGACGTACTGCGCCTCGATACGCGCGAACTGGAGCGGGACGGCCCGTCCTATTCGGTGGACACGCTTACCGAGATCCGTAGCGAAATCGGTCCGGACCGGCCCCTGGTGCTGCTGGTGGGCGCCGATGCCTTCGCCGGCCTGCCGCGCTGGAGCCGTTGGCGTGAAATCTTCGGCCTGGCCCACGTCGGCGTGCTTACCCGGCCGGGCGAACATCCGGTGCTCGAAGACGAGCTGGCCGACGAAATCGCGCCCAGGCGCACGCGAATGCTGGCCGGGCCGGCGGGGCAGGTGATCCCCATCGAGGTGACCGCGCTGGACATCTCGGCCACTGCCATCCGTGACCAGCTATCGGCCGGGCGCATGCCGCGTTACCTCTTGCCGGCCGGGGTGATGGACCGGCCCGGCCTGCTGGCGCCCTACATGTAAAGCCTTATAGGCCTTTCGCCGGCGCCGCTCGCCGGGGCTATAATCGGCCCACCTACCCCGAGGTCCGCCCTTTTGAGCCAAAAGTCCAACCGCAAACCGTCCGACGCCCCCAACATCAACGAGACCCTGCGCAAGCGAGTGATCGATGCGCTAGAGGAACTGAAGGCCAAGGACGTCCGCGAGCTGGACGTGCGGGGCAAAACCTCGATCGCCGATACCCTGGTGATTGCCTCGGGCACCTCCGCCCGGCACGTCAAATCCATCGCCGACGAAGTAATCAAGTTCGCCAAGGAGGCGGGCGTGATGCCGCTGGGCGTGGAAGGCCAGGTCGAAGCCGAATGGGTCCTGGTGGACCTGGGCGACATCATCGTCCACATCATGTTGCCGCGTATCCGCGAGTTCTACGGCCTTGAGCGGCTGTGGACGCTTGGCGACGATGGCGCTGAAGCTGCCAACGACTAACGCGGTCCACTGATGCGGGCGCGTCTGATCGCCGTTGGCGAACGCATGCCCGCATGGGTGGCCGAAGGTTTCGGTGAGTACCGCAAGCGCCTGGCACACGACCTCCCACTGGAGCTCGTCGAGCTGAAACCTGGCTTGCGTGGCAAGGGACGCGACGATGCCCGCGCGATGGCCGACGAAGGCGTGGCCATCCTGGCCGCGCTGCCGCGTGATACCCACGTTGTGGCCCTGGACGGACGCGGCAAGACGTGGTCGAGCGAAGAGCTCGCAGCGCAACTGGCCTCATGGCGCATGTCCGGGCGCGATCTCGCCTTCCTGATCGGCGGCCCCGATGGCCACGCAGCCGAGGTGCTGGCCCGCGCCGACCAGCGCTGGTCGCTCGGTCCGCTTACCCTTCCACACATGCTCGTGCGCCTTGTGCTGGCCGAGCAACTGTACCGTGCCACGACTCTGTTGGCCGGCCATCCCTACCACCGGGCCTGACATGCTCTACCTTGCATCGCAATCGCCGCGCCGCCGGCAGCTACTGGCACAGATCGGCTTCGATTTCGAACCGTTGGACCTGGATATCCCCGAAGCCCGTGCGCTACACGAAACACCGCTGGGGTACGTTACGCGCGTATCGGGCGAGAAAGCCGTGGCCGGTCGTGGCAAGGTGTCGTCGATGGACTTCGTGCTGGCTGCCGATACCGAAGTGGTGCTGGATGACGAAGTCTTCGGCAAGCCGGTCGACGACGATGACGCCGCCGGCATGCTGGGGCGCCTGTCCGGCCGCACGCACGAGGTGATCTCCACCGTATGGCTGGTGGGGCCGGAATTCGCCCGCTCGGTAACATCGACCTCGCAGGTGCGCATGATGGCGCTCGATGGCGACACCATCGCCGGCTATCTTGCTACCGGTGAGCATCGCGGCAAGGCCGGTGCCTATGCCATCCAGGGCCACGCCGGTGCCTTCATCGAACATCTCTCCGGCAGCTTCACCGGCGTCATGGGATTGCCGTTGCACGAAACGTATCTGCTGCTGCACGCCGCCGGCATCCGCCGCGCGGCGTAGCTAGCGCACCCGGGCATGCAAGCGGTGCGCTTCGTCCAGTTCGAAGCTTAAATTCCGGCCCAGTGCGTGCGCGGCCGCAGCCGCCAGGGACACTCCGAGGCCTGCATGCCCCGCCTCGCCGGTGCGTTTGCGCCAGAAGCGGTGGCCGAGCTGGCCGATGTCGGCCTGGCTGAGCTCGGGCGCATCGTTGGCCACGTCCATCGCTGCGCCCTGGCGGGACAGCAACACGCGGCTGCCTTCCGGCGCGTGGCTTACCGCGTTGGCGATCAGGTTGCCCATCAGCATGTCCAGCAAGGCCGGGTCGGTGATCATCGTGTCGCCCGGTTCGAAACCTTCAATGTCCAGTGCCAGCCTGCGACGGTCGATGGTGGCCTCGTGCAAGGCCAGCGTGCGCGCCAGCCATGCACCGACGTCCAACGGCTCGCGGCGCGCCGGCTCGAAGCCGGCCTCCAGCCGGGTCAGTTCCAGTAGGGCGGTGACCGTGGCCTCGAGCTCCGCGCCGATCGCGCCGACTTCGGCCATGACCTCCCGCGGACTTCTTTCGCTGGGAAAGCGCATCTCCACGTCTACCAGGCTGCGCAGCTCTGCCAGGCGGGTGCGTGTCTCATGGGCCAGCCCGCTGGCGAACTGCCGTTCGCGGGCGAGCACCTCGTCCATCCGGACCAGCACTTCGTTGAAGCGGACCACCAGGGGCTCCAGTTCCATCACGCCGGCTTCGGGCAGGCGGCTGGCCGGCGCCTGCGGCCCAATGCCGCGCATCCGCTCGGCCAGCGAGCGCACGGGGGCGAGCCGCCGCCGCACCAGCCACGGCACCACCAGCAGCACGGCCAGGGACGCGACCACCGGCCCCAGGGCCAGGATCCAGTCCATGGTCAACAGGAGCTGGTCAATGTCTTGCCGGGGACGGCTGACCAGCAGCCTGCAGGCCCGGACGGCTTGCGACATGGCGTCCGGACGCACCCCGCGGTTCTCCCGGGCCGGGGCGTTGAAACGGAACATCACTGTCTGCGTGCCGTCGGCGGCGTCCAGTTCGTCGAATCGCGGCGTGGTGGTGGCCTGCTCAGGCCATCCCGGTGGCGCCGGTGGCGCCGGTTCGCTGCGCGTGGGGGCAAGTCCCTCACAGCGCAGCTCATAGGAAATGGGCGCATCGCCGCCCAGCAGTGACGGTTGGGTGCCGCCGGAATACGCCACCAGACCGCCTTCCTCGACCTCCACTACCGTCGTCAACGCCCGGGCCTGGGTCAGCAGCGAGTCGCGGAAGCGCGCTTCGAGCTCACCATCGACCCGCTGATCCATGAACAGGGCCACCGCGCCCATGGCCAGCAATACCGCCAGCGCCAGCGGCACGGTCAGTCGCCATGCCAGTGACGCGGGCCTCTTCACGGAATGATGTACCCGGCGCCGCGGCGGGTTTCGATCAAGGCGGGAAGGCCTGACTCGGCGAGCTTGCGGCGCAGGCCAAATATCATCACCTCCACGCTGCGGTCGGATGCGCCGGTGTCGCTGCCGGCGGTGCGCTCGAGGATCTCCACCCGGCTGAAGGCGCGTCCGCGGTGCCGCAGCAGCAGTGAGAGGATGCCGAACTCGCGCGGGGTCAGGGCCAGCACCTGGCCGTCGACACGGGCTTCACGGGCCCGCGGATCGACGCTGAGCCCCTCCAGGGTCAGCGTGGCTGGCTGGGCCTCGCGGGGACGCCGGGCCAGCGCATGCAGGCGGGCCAGCAGTTCATCGAAGGAAAATGGCTTCACCAGATAGTCATCGGCGCCGGCGTCCAGGGCCTGGATGCGGTCGCCCACGGTGTCGCGGGCGGACAGGACGATCACTCCCGGCCGCTGGCCGCTCCGGGGCAGCTCCCTGAGCACGCCCAGGCCATCCAGGCGAGGCAGCATGAGGTCCAGCACGATGAGTTCATATTCGTAGGCGGCAAGGAACGACAACGCCTCCACGCCGTCCGCGGCGATGTCCACGGTGAACCCGGCGGACGCCAGGCCCCGCGACAAGGTGCCGCGCAGGCGGTCTGAATCCTCGACCAGAAGAAGTTTCATGGGCGCCGACAATAACCGATGTGCGTCCTTTCGCAGCACAGGCTGGATTACTGCATCGACAGGTTCTTGATCCAGCAGCTATAAAGATGGATCAAAGAAGGATCCAGCGGTGAGTGAAGAAATCCTGATCAACGTCACCCCCCGCGAAACCCGCGTGGCCGTGGTCGAAAACGGCATGCTGCAGGAGGTCCACGTCGAACGCGCCCTCAAGCGCGGCTATGTGGGCAACGTGTACAAGGGCCGGGTGCAACGGGTCATGCCGGGCATGCAAGCGGTGTTCGTGGAGATCGGCCTGGACCGGGCCGCATTCCTGCACGCCTCGGACATCGTACGGCCGCCACCGCCCGGTGGCGAAGGCGAAGCCGCCGGCAATGGCAACGGCGGTTCCACGCCCAGCATCAGCGAGCTGGTGCACGAGGGGCAGGAGATCGTGGTCCAGGTGGTCAAGGATCCGATCGGCACCAAGGGCGCGCGCCTGTCCACGCACCTTTCCATTCCCTCGCGCTACCTGGTGCTGCTGCCGCAGGCCCGTACCCTGGGCGTGTCGGTGCGCATCGAGGATGAATCCGAACGCCAGCGCCTGAAGGATGTCCTTACTCCCCTGCTGGGGGAAAAACCGCTCGGCTACATCGTGCGCACCAACGCGGAGGGTCAATCGGAAGAATCGCTTGCTTTCGATGTCACCTACCTTGGCAAGGTCTGGCGTGTGGTGCAGGAAAACATCCTCAAGGCCAAGGTTGGCGAGCGCGTCTACGAGGAACTCTCCCTGCCGCTTCGCGCATTGCGCGATTCACTCAACGACGGCATCGAGAAAGTGCGGGTGGATTCGCGCGAGACCTTCGAGAAAGTCGCAAGGTTCGTGCACAAGTTCATGCCGGTGCTCGACGACCGCATCGAGCACTACGCCGGTGAAAGGCCCATCTTCGACCTCTATGGCGTCGAGGATGAAATCCAGCGCGCCCTGCGCAAGGAGGTGCCGCTCAAATCCGGTGGGTACCTGATCGTCGACCAGACCGAGGCGATGACCACCGTCGACGTCAACACCGGTGGGTATGTCGGCAGCCGCAACCTGGAAGAAACCGTCTACCGTACGAATCTTGAGGCCGCGCAGGCGGCCTCGCGGCAGCTGCGGCTGCGCAACCTCGGCGGCATCATCATCATCGACTTCATCGACATGATCGATGAGGAACACAAGCGCCAGGTGCTGCGCATGCTCGAGAAAGGCCTCGCCCGCGACCACGCCAAGACCACCGTGTACCCCATGTCGGCGCTGGGACTGGTGGAAATGACCCGCAAGCGCACCACCGAAAGCCTCGAACGCCAACTGTGCGAAGCGTGCCCTACCTGCAGCGGCAGGGGCACGCTGAAGACGGCCGAAACCGTTACCTATGAAATTTTCCGGGAAATTACCCGGGCCGTTCGCCAGTTCAACGCTGAAAAGCTGCTGGTGATGGCCAGCCCCAAGGTGGTGGGCCGGATCCTCGAGGAAGAGTCCGCCGCGGTGGCCGAACTGGAGGAGTTCATCTCCAAAAGCATACGCTTCCAGGCCGAAGAGCATTATTCCCAGGAACAGTTCGATGTGGTTCTACTCTGATCGACCGCGCCCCGTGGCGTGCCGTCGGTGACACACCCCTGGCAGCATCGCTGGCGGCAGCTGCGCTTCGCCTTCATCGGGATTGTCGCCGGTGTATTGATCCTTGCCGCCGCGGCGATGGCATTAGGGCAATTGTTGCTGCCGCTGGCTGCGCGGTATCCCGAACGCGTGGCGACGATCCTTAGCGAGAGGCTGCACCGGCAGATCCGCTTTGCAAGCCTGGAAGGGCATTGGCAGCCATCCGGGCCGGTGCTGCTGGCACATCAGGTCACCTTGCAGGGCGCCGATGGCGCCCCACCGCTGATCTTGCCGTCCGCTGAATTCAAGCTCGACTTCGGTGCGCTGTTCATGCATTCGCGCAACTGGCTGAACCTGCGGTTGGGCGGCGTGCGCCTGCAGTTGCGTCGTGACACCGCGGGCGTGTGGCATGTCGACGGTTTCGGCGCCGGCGGTGGACGGCAGGCTTCGCTGGGTAATTTCTCGGCCGACCTGTGGGTAAGTGATTTCGGCCTGTCGTTGCTCGATGAAACTACCGGCCATCGTTTTGAATTGCGCAGTCCGCAGGCGCACCTGCGCAAGCGTGGCGGCAGCCTGCATTTCGCCGGCGACCTGATGCGCGTGGGTAGCCCCGGCCGCTTGCATGCGGTGGGCCTGTTCGCCGACGACGGCAGCTTCGGGCGAGTCTACGCGCGTGGCGACAACGTCGACCTCAAGGCCATGGTCGGCGACCTGGACATCGATGGCTACGGCGTCAGCGCAGGCACCGGCAGTTTCCAGGCCTGGAACGACTGGCGCCACGGCGTGGTGGTGCGCAGCGTTGCGCGCCTGGACCTGGCCAACCTTGCCATGCATGGGCCTACCCAGGCGGTGACCACCAGCGGACTGCACGGCCTTGTCGATTTCCAGCGCCGCACCGATGGCGATCATGTGCTTTGGGCTGCCGACGACAAGGGCGTGCTGGCGCTCACCATCGGCGTGCACGGCAATCTTGATGTGGCAGCCCACGAGGTGGATCTTGCGCCGCTGCTGCCCTGGGCCGCCTTGTTGCCTTCCACCCCGCCTGGCGTGGCGGCGTGGCTGGCCAGGGGCCGGCCACGAGGCAAACTCATCACCGCCACCGCGCATTGGGGCGACGACGTCGACGCGCGCTCGGTGGCCGCCAGCTTCCACGGCCTTGGCATCGATGCGGTGGGCAATCTTCCCGGCATCGACCGCCTCGATGGCGACGTACGCGGCGATGGCAGCGCGATGGCGTTGCAGCTGCCGAGCCAGGCGGTCACGCTTTCTTTTCCCAACGCCTTTCGCAAGCCCTTCGTGATGTCGGCCATCGATGGCGACATCGCTGCCTGGCATGACGACGGCAACTGGCACCTGGGCGTGGATACGCTCGATTTCACCGGCGAGCAGTTCTCGGGGCAGGCGCGAGGCGAGATTCTTTTCCCCGATGCCGGCGGCCGGCCGTTCCTGGATATCTACGCAAGCATCACAGGTGGGCAGGTTCTCGCCGCCAAGCTGTTCTGGCCCTACCGGTCGATGCCCGAAGGCACCATCCGCTGGCTCGACCGCGCGTTGGTCTCAGGCCACATTGAATCGGCCGCGGCGCTGGTGCGGGGGAGTCTGGCCGACTGGCCCTTCAAAGGGAATGAAGGTCGTTTCGAGGGCCGCGCCGTGCTTCGCGACCTCAACCTCAACTACAGCGACAGCTGGCCTGCAGCCGAACACGTCAACGCCGTGGCGAGCTTCGTCGACAACGGCATGCAGGTGGATGTGACATCCGGCCAGGCACGCCAGGTGCGTACGGAGAAGGCGCAGGCCACCATCGCCGACTTCGCCGATTCGGTGCTCGATCTGAGCGCTTCCGGAAGCAGTTCAGCGGCATCGTTACTGGATTTCGTCCGCAACAGTCCGGTGGGACGCAATAGCGCCGACACACTGGACAAGCTCAAGCTCGGCGGCGACGCCAGTTTCGGTTTCCGTCTGTTGATGCCGCTGAAGAAAGGCGAGGATTTCAACCTGCAGGGCACCGCCGCGCTCAAGGGCGCCGACCTCGTGGCCGATGCCTGGGGATTCAGGCTCGGCAAACTCACCGGCCCCCTCGTCTTCGACGGCAAGGGCATGAAGGCCGGTCCACTGCAGACGACCTACCGCGACCGCCCGGCCACCCTTACCCTGGGCGTGGCCGATGGCACGAACGATCCGGACAAGATCTTCAACGCACGCCTGCAAGGTGATTTTTCCGTCACCGAACTCGTCGCCGGTTACGACAACATCAAGTGGCTCGGCGACCTGGCCAATGGTCGCGCCAGCTTCAACGTCGGCTTCGATGTGTCGCGGGCAGGCAACGACAAGACCACGCAGGCACTACACGTAAGCTCGGACCTTCGCGGCATCGAGCTGAAGCTGCCGGCACCTGCGAAGAAGAAGGCCGACACGGCGTTGCCGATCAGCGTGGACCTGCGCCTGCCGACCGACGGCGCTGAACTCCAACTGGCGTTGGGTGATGCGGTGCGCGCACGCATGCGCCTTGGTGCGGACAAGGGTCCGCCGTTCGCCGCCACCTTCAACCTGGGCACCACCATGCCCACCACGCTGCCGGGCAGGGGCATGCGCTTTACCGGCCACGGCGACGTGGTGGATGTTTCCGGATGGGTGCAATATGCCACCGGCTTCAGCGGTGGCGGTCAGGGCCCAGGGCTGGATGGCATCGACGTCAACGCCGATCACGCGCTGGTATTCGGCCAGGACTTCGGTCAGATGCACCTGGTGGCTACTCCCGGCACCGATGCGCTGAAGATCACCGTGGACAGCCCGAACCTCGCCGGCAGCTTCGACGTGCCATCGAGCGACCTCACCCGTCGCGGCGTGACCGCACGCCTGCCGCGCGTCTACTGGCCACGCGACGATACCGCTACCGCCAGGGGCAAGTCCGGGGCCAAGGCACCCGCGCCATCGGTAGCGTCACCAGCCGACGCTTCAGGCGCTACAGCGGCCGCGCCGCCGGTGCCCAAGCCCGTCGAGCCCGGCATCGCGCCCGCCAGCGTGCCGCCGCTGCATCTTTTTATCGGTGACCTGCGGCTGGGCGATGCCAAGCTCGGCGAAGCCCGCCTGGAAACCTGGCCCACCGACAAAGGCATGCACATCGACCAGTTGCGCAGCCAGTCGAACAGCATCCAGGTCACCGCCAGCGGCGATTGGGATGGCAACGCCACGGCCAGCCGCACGCACCTGGCGATGGATTTCGCCGCCGAGAATCTTGGCGGCATGCTCGACGCCCTGGGTTTCGGCGGCCTGTTCGAAGGCGGACGCACCCAGGCGCGGCTCGACGCCAGCTGGGACGGTGGCCCGTCGGCGCTGACGCTTGCCAACATGAACGGCCAACTCCGGGTGAACGTGGCCAAGGGGCGAATACCCGAGGTGCAGCCGGGTGTGGGACGTCTGTTCGGTCTGGTGTCGCTGTCGGAGCTTCCGCGGCGGCTGTCGCTGGATTTCGGTGACGTGCTAGGTAAAGGCCTGTCGTTCGATTCGATAAAGGGCGATTTCAACCTGGCCGATGGCAACGCCTCCACCAACAACCTGCAGATTCGTGGCCCGGCCGCGGATATCACCATCACCGGCCGTACCGGACTGCGTACTCGAGACTATGACCAGCAGGTGCTGGTAGTACCCCATCTGGGGAACAGCCTGCCGGTGGTAGGTGCCCTGGCTGCCGGACCGGTCGGGGCGGCGGCAGGCTTCGCCGTGCAGGGATTGCTTGGGCGTGGCCTGAACAAGGCCTCAGGCAAGCGTTACACGGTGAAGGGCGGTTGGGACAAGCCGGTTTTCACTCCGATGGACAAGAACGAAAACGGCCCGTCGAAGACCTACGAATAATTACGACTTGCAGGCCTACAAAGCCTCATGGCAGCTTAGGTCCCTTAGGGCCTTCGCTGGGATTCTTGGAAGATTTCTCCGACAGTGGCCGTCAGCCGGAAAGGCAGCATGTATTCCAGGAAGGAAATCGTCAGCCTAGGTATTGCCACGGGATTCTGCCTGGCCTGGGTGTTGGTGCTCTTTGGCGGCCTCGTGGCCACGGGTGACATGTCTCCGCGCGGGCTTCTTGCCGAATTCGGGCAGGGACCGGTGCTAGGTGCGTGTATCTCGGTAGTGGTCATGCTGGCCGGCCTGCTGGTGGTGTACCTGCATGCACTGGTCTACGACGCGGCCGTGAGCGACGAGCGCAAGCGCTTGTGGGCGGTGTTGCTGGTGGTGGCCCATGTGTTCGCGATGGCGGCCTTCTGGACCATCCACATGTACGTG
>NZ_DASYDG010000055.1:0-9042 GCF_036499745.1 Pinirhizobacter sp. | reverse complement strand
TGATGCTTGTAGCTACGGCGATCGTTCACGCGGCCAGGGCTTTCCCTCGGCGACCTCACGGGTCGGAGGGAGGCCGGCGGGCGTCACCCTGGGAACGCTTCCGCAGGACGGCGAAGCCGGACGAGGACTTAGTGACCAGGGTGACCGCCCCCGACTCCCACCCCTCACCCCCTCACGCCAGGTTCGACGCAGCGAACTCCCAGTTCACGAGGTTCCAGAAAGCCTCGACGTATTTCGGGCGGGCGTTGCGGTAGTCGATGTAGTAGGCGTGTTCCCAGACGTCGGCGGTGAACAGGGGCTTGTCGCTGCCGGTGATGGGCGTGGCGGCGTTGGAGGTGTTGACGATGGCGAGGCTGCCGTCGGTGCGCTGTACAAGCCAGGTCCAGCCGGAACCGAAGTTGCCCACGGCGCTCTTGGTGAATTCTTCCTTGAAGGAATCGAACGAGCCGAAGGCTTTGTCGATGGCGTCGCCGAGCTTGCCCGACGGCTTGCCGCCGCCCTTGGGGCTCATTGAGTGCCAGTAGAAGGTGTGGTTCCAGATCTGGGCGGAGTTGTTGAAGATGCCGCCTGATGACTTCTTGATGATGTCTTCAAGGGCGGCGTTCTCGAACTCGGTTCCCTTGATCAGGTTGTTCAAGTTGGTCACGTAGGCCTGGTGATGCTTGCCGTAGTGGTATTCGAGCGTCTCGGCCGAGATGTGCGGTTCGAGGGCATTCTTTTCGTAGGGAAGCGGGGGAAGCTCGATCGCCATGATTTGCTCCTTAGCGGTGGCTGGGAAGAATGGTGGGGGACACGGCCAGTGGGGCCGGGCCGAACTGCTACAATAGCCAAATCCGTGCTAGTGAATGATGAATCTTTTCTATGGACGCCGTCGCGCGCATCAAGGCCATCGTGGCTGGCCAGCCCATCGTGATCTTCATGAAGGGCACGCCCCAATTTCCGATGTGCGGGTTTTCCAGTCGTGCCGTACAGGCGCTTGAAGCTGCGGGCGCCGCCTATCATGCCGTCAATGTGCTTGAAGATCCCGAGATCCGCGCCAGTCTTCCGAAATTTTCCAACTGGCCAACGTTCCCGCAGGTGTTCCTGCAGGGCGAACTGATCGGCGGCTGCGACATCGTCGAAGATCTGCATGCGGCCGGTGAGTTAAAGCGCATGGCCGCCGACGTCGCGGTCAACGGCCCGTGAGCGTGCTGCCTCTGGTCACGCTTCCGGCCATGACGCCGGAAAGCGATCTTGCCGGGCGCGTGGTGATGGTCACCGGCGCCACCGGTGGCCTGGGCAGCGCCGTGGCTCGCGCATGCGTGCGCGCCGGTGCCACGGTGATCCTCGCCGGCCGCCGTGTGCGCTTCCTGGAAAAGCTTTACGACGAACTGAAGGGCCTGGGCAACGGCGAGCCGGTGATCGTGCCCGTCGACCTCGAATCGGCCACCCCGACGGATTACGAAGCCATCGCTGATGGTATCGGCCACGAGTTTGGGCGTCTGGATGGGTTGGTCCACGCCGCTGCGCATTTCGGTGGCCTTACGCCGCTGTCGCAGCACAAGCCTGACGACTTCCTGCGTGCGCAGCAGGTCAACGTGGCCGCGCCCTTCGCACTGACCCAGGCTTGCCTGCCGTGGCTGGCGAAGTCCGCCGACAGCGCCGTGGTGTTCGTGCTGGACGATGCCGACCTCACCTCGCGCGCTCATTGGGGTGGCTACGGAGTGTCGAAGGCCGCGCTCGAACGACTGGCGACGATCCTGCATACCGAACACGACAAGGGTGCGATGCGCGTGCACGCGGTGTTGCCCGCACCGATGCGCACAGCCCTGCGCCGCGAAGCTTACTTCGGCGAAGACACCCTCAAGCATCCAACGCCCGACGCCACCGCTTCTGCCATCGTGATGCTGCTTTCCGCAGCCGGTGGATTCGCCCGCGGCGCCACGCTCGATCTCCGCCACTCCCAAGCCTAAGGAATCGCACGCGTGGAAGCCCAGATGACCACGCTTTCGGCAGGCATCCTGTTGTTCCTGATCATGGATCCGCTGGGCAACATCCCGTTGTTCCTGGCCCTGCTGAAAGACGTTCCACCCAAGCGCCGCCGTTACGTGATGGTGCGCGAACTGCTGATTGCCCTCGCGGTGCTGGTGGCTTTCCTGCTGGGCGGGCAGTACATCCTGAAACTTCTGCAGTTGCGGCCCGAATCGGTGAGCATCGCTGGCGGCATCGTGTTGTTCCTGATTGGCATCCGCATGGTGTTTCCGCCCGTGGAAGGCGGCATCTTCGGCCCCGTGGGCGAGGGTGAGCCCTTTATCGTGCCGATGGCCATTCCCGGGGTTGCCGGCCCTTCGGCGATGGCGGCGCTGCTGCTGTTGACGAACTCCCAGCCCGGCCGCACGGCCGAGTGGGGCCTTGCCCTGTTCGCCGCGTGGCTTGCCGTGGCGCTGATCCTGCTCAGTTCCACCTTCCTGTTCCGCTGGCTGGGCGAAAGCGTCCTGACCGCACTGGAGCGCCTGATGGGTATGCTTTTGATTGCCCTTTCGGTGCAGATGTTCCTGAGCGGGCTTACCGCCTACCTTCATATCGCCACCTGACCGGAGTTTGAAACGCAGTAATGCGTTTCCTTTCACCGGGCTGTCATACTTGGCTACCAGCATGAGCGCCACACGAGGGAACCCATCATGCTCAAAGTCGAACAGGCCCTGACCGACCGCCTGCCGTGGCTGGAGAAGCATCCGCGGATCCTGCGTCCCATTGCCGCGATGCTGGAGCATCTGGCACACGAGGAACGCTTCAACCAGACGTTGCGCACCGTGGCGCCAGCTACCGGCTTCGCCTTCGTCGAGCGTACCCTCGACCACCTGCATGTGAGCTACCGCGTTGACGAGCGCGAGCGGGAAAACATCCCGGTCGAAGGCCCGTTGCTGGTGGTAGCCAACCATCCGCTGGGCATGACCGACGCCCTGGCGCTCATCAGCCTTATCGGCTCCGTCCGCCAGGACGTTCGCATCCTGGGTAACGATGCTCTCTCCGCGGTACCGGAACTGGGCCACCTGCTGCTGCCGGTGGATGTCTTCGGCAAGGGCGCCCGGTCGAGCATGCGCAACGTGTTCCGCGCGCTCGAAGAAGGCCAGGCGCTGATCATATTCCCGGCGGGCGAAGTATCCCGCCTGCGCGGCGGCCGCGTGCGCGACGGCAAATGGAACGACGGCTTCGCCCGCATGGCGCTGCGCGAATCCGTTCGCGGCCAGAAGGTCACTCCGCCGCCCGTCTTGCCCATCCACGTTTCCGCCCGCCTCAGTGCAGCGTTCTATGGGCTGTCGATGCTGGCCAAGCCACTGTCGACCGCCATGCTGCCGCGCGAGGCCACCTCGCCGCGCGGCCAGCGCATCACCTTCACCATCGGTGCCTCGGTGGGTGTGGAAGAACTCAAGGAACGCAGCGGCGGCTCGCCGGAGCAAGCCGCCAAGCTGATGCGTCGCCATGTCTACCGCCTGGGCACCCGGCGCGGTTTGATCTTCGGCGGCCAGGCCCCCCTGGCACACCCGGAGCCCACCGAACGCATCGTGGCCGATCTTGCCAAGGCCGAGTTGATGGCGGAGCTCGGCGATGGCAAGCAGGCTTTGCTGCTGCAGGGGTCGCCCGATAGCGCCGCCCTGCGTGAGATAGGCCGCCTGCGCGAACTCACCTTTCGCCGGGTAGGCGAGGGCACGGGCCTGCGACGCGACCTGGATGTCTACGATGCCCATTACGAACACCTGGTGCTGTGGGATCCCAAAGCCCTGCGCATCGTCGGGGCGTACCGCTTCGGCAATGGCTCGACGATCATCCCCGATCGCGGGCTGGCGGGGCTGTATACGTCGAGCCTGTTTGACTACTCACCGGCGCTGGAATCCCGCCTGGCCCAGGGCCTGGAACTGGGCCGCAGTTTCATCGCGCCAGCCTACTGGCGCTCGCGCGCACTGGACCAGCTGTGGCAGGGCATCGGTCTTTATCTCCAGCGCCATCGCGATCTTCGGTACATGTTCGGCCCGGTCAGCATGTCGGTGAGCATGCCGCGCGAAGCCCGCGAGTGGATCGCCGCGGCGCACGAGCACTACTTCGGCGCCCCGGGCCTGGCTTCGGCGCGCCAGCCATTCGTGATTTCTCCCGAAGTAAGCGACGGCGTCCGCACGGAACTTGCGGGCCTTGATCCGGCCACGGGCCTGGTCCGGTTGAAGAATCGCCTGGATGCGCTGGGCCAGACCTTGCCGGTGCTCTACCGCCAGTATGTCGACCTTGTCGATCCCAGCGGTGTGCAATTCCTTGGATTCGGAGAAGACCCGGGATTTTCCGGCTGCGTCGATGGCTTGGTGATGCTCGATCTCAATTCTCTCAAGCCCGCGAAGAAGGCTCGTTATCTGGGCAAGGAATAGTGATCGAGCCGATAAGTAACTGCGAATTTCGTCGTGAAGACGTGAATTTGTTACGAACCTGTCATAGAATCTCGTTAAAGTTGCTTTAACAACTGGTCCCATCGCCATGCACGGCGGGACAGCTTGATTTTTTAGTTGGGGAATCAATAACTTGCGGCTTCTACCTCGTTGTCATACGGGAGAACCCGTGCGTGTTTTTTTCGTTTTTCCTTGCGAGCCACAGGGTCGATCGTTAATGAATAGCCGAATCCGCGCCAAACTCCTGCCCCTTGCCATTGGTACGCTCCTGGCCACGACCTCGGTCATGGCCCAGGAGACCTCCTCCACCATGAGCGGTCGCATCGTTGATGCCTCCGGTAATCCAGTCGCCGGCGCCACCGTGCAGATCGTGCACGAGCCTTCGGGCACCACCAAGGTCACCACCACTGACGCCGCCGGCCGTTACTCGGTACAGGGCATGCGCGTGGGTGGTCCGTACGACGTCACGGCCACCAAGGAAGGCGGCAGCACCCAGTCCCGCCAGGACAATGTATTCCTGGGCCTGGGCACCGATACGCCGGTGAACCTCACCCTCGGCGCCACCGCACAGCAGGACGCCACGCAGCTGGCGGCCGTGACCGTCTCCGCCGTCGGCGGCACCTTCAGTTCCGACAACACGGGCCTTGGCACCAACGTTGGCGCCCGCGCGCTGAAGCTGCAGCCCGCTCCCAGCCGCAACATCGCCGACATCGCACGCCTTGATCCGCGCGTGAACGTGGACCACGGTACTGGCGCGATCTCGGCCAACGGCCAGAATGCCCGCCTGAACAGCCTGAAGGTCGACGGCATCGGCGTGGGCGACCCGTTCGGCCTGAACGGCAGCGGCCTGCCGACGGTCGGTTCGCCCGTGTCGGTGGACACGATCGAGGGTTACAACATCTCGACCGCCAACTATGACGTGATCTCCGATTCCGTCGGCGCGGAAGTGAACGCGGTAACCAAGAGCGGCACGAACGACTTCCACGGCTCGGTGTACTACGCCTTCAAGAGCGCCGACAAAATGGTCGGCGAAGCCGGCTGGCTGAAGCAGAACCGCGACTACACCGAGTTCGACAAGAACTGGACGGCAGGCGCCACCTTCGGCGGCCCGATCATCAAGGACAAACTCTTCTTCTTCGGCAGCTACGAGAAGGAAGAGATCACCGGCTTGTCGTCCGGTGCGGCCACGGGCCTTGATCCTTCCATCGCCAACTCCACCAGCAACAAGGTGTCCACCGGCGATCTGAACCGCGTCCTTGCTGCTGCCGGCCGCCTGGGCCTGCAGCCTGGCACGATCAACGCCAACGGCGGCGACCTGATCGACAAGCGTTACCTCGGCAAGATCGACTGGAACATCACCGACGGCCACCGTGCCAGCTTTGCCTACCAGCAGACCAAGGAAACCAAGCCCAATCCGCAAGGTAACGGCGCCAGCACCATCGGCCTTTCCAGCTACTGGTACACCACCAACACCAACATCAAGAACTACACGCTGCAGTTGTTTGACGACTGGAACGATGTGTTCTCGACTGAAACCAAGCTGGGCTACTCCGACTTCGACCTGTTCCGCTCGGTCGATGCGCAGCAGCCGCAGATCGGCGTGCGCGTGAACAACGCGGGCACGGCTTCGGGCCCGACGGTGAACCTGGGCGAAGACCAGTTCAGTCACTACAACGCCGCCCGCGTGCGTACGTTCAATGCGTTCTGGGCTGGCACGTTGTATCTGGGCGACCACACCGTGAAGGGTGGCGTGGAGTTCGAGCGCAACAGCATCTACAACCTGTTCGGCCGTACCGAATTCGGTGCGTACCAGTTCTATGGCATCAACGCCCTCGAATCCGGTGCCTACAACACGTACGACCTTTACCAGCCGGCGCCGGGTTATTCCCTGGGCGACATCGCCGCCAAGTGGGAGCTGAAGCAGTACACGTTCTTCCTGCAGGACACCTGGCAGGCCACGGACAACCTGTCGGTGCACTACGGTTTCCGCGTCAACCGCTACGCCACCGACGACAAGCCGCTGTACAACGCGACCTTCCAGCAGCAGTTCGGCTTCAGCAACGCGACCACGATCAACGGCAGCAAGCTGGTCGAGCCGCGCCTGTCGTTCAACTACAAGTTCGACAGCGATTACAAAACCCAGCTGCGCGGCGGCGTGGGCCTGTTCCAGTCCAGCCCGCCCACGGTATGGATGACCAATCCGTACCAGAACAACGGCATCAACATCGTCACCTACCATTACGAGCGCCTTGCCAACGGCCAGTGCTCGCTGGGTAAGCAGACGGTGCCGTGCCCCACCTTCAGCTCCGATCCGCACGCCCAGAACACTTCCGGTGCCGGCGTGCTGCCGCAGATGGCGGTGGATACCGTGGCTCCGGATTTCCAGCTGCCCAGCGTGTGGAAGTCGTCGCTGGCGTTCGATCGCGAGCTGCCCTGGATGGGCATCATCGGCACCCTGGAATGGCAGCACCTGCAAACACGTGACGCCTTCTACTACAACAACCTCAACATCGGCGCGCCCACCGGTATTCTTCCGGATGGCCGTTACACCTATAACGGTTGCATCGGCGGTGCCACGCCGGTTGGCGGCGCCACGGGCGCCACCTGCACGGGCGCTGTCAACTCCGTGGGTAACACGGCATCGGCGCTGGCTCGTTCGCGTGCCGATGGCCGCTTCGCCCAGGGCGTAACCGAGCTCCTCAACACCGACAAGGGACAGTCCGACGCCATCACGCTGTCATTCACCAAGCCCTTTGCCGATGGCTGGTCGGCGTCGATCGCGGCTACCGCGGCGCACGCCACGGAAGTGAACCCGGGCACCTCAAGCCAGGCCACCTCCAACTTCAGCAACAGCGCCTGGTACAACATCAACGAAAACGTGGCCTCCACGTCCAACACCAACATCTCCCAGCGTCTGAATGCATCGCTTGCCTGGTCGCATAACTTCTTCGGTGACTACGCCACCACCATCAGTGCGTTCTACGATGGCCACAGCGGCGTGCCGTATAGCTGGGTGTTCGGTACCGACGCCAATGGCGACAGCTACCGTGGCGACCTGGCTTATATCCCGAACCGGGGCGACGTGAACTTCGCCACCGGAACCGCGCAGAAGGTCATCGACCAGTTCTACGACTACATCCAGCACGACGATTACCTCAAGCACAAACAGGGCAAGGTGGTCCGTCGTAACGGTGCGGTGTCGGCCTGGGTGAACCAGCTTGATCTTTCCATCACCCAGGAAATCCCGGGCTTCTTCCGCGGGAACAAGGGCGAGTTCCGCCTTGATTTCTACAACGTGCTGAACCTGATGAACAAGCACTGGGGCCAGCAGGACTACATCGGCTTCCCGTACACCCGCAGCCTGGCCGATTACGCAGGTGTCGGTGCCGATGGCAAGTACATCTACAAGCTGCCCACCGATGCCAACGGCAACTACCAGCCGGGCCTGAAGACCTTCTACGACGCTCCCACCGACAACAGCGCCACCAAGGCCAACCCGGTGTCCCGCTGGTCGATCCTGGCCACCGTCCGCTACACGTTCTAAGAAGTTAGCTTTTTGTACGATTTAAGACCGGCGCCTGCGAGGGCGCCGGTTTTTTTTGGCCGCGCCTTGACCTCGGCGCCCCGACCGCGCCAAGCTAAACGGCTGACCTGAGGAACCATCCATGAATGACCACGTTGCCGGCGTTACCGGCTCCCTGCGCACGGTAAGCGCCCGCATCTCCCCAGCCGGCGGCCTGGACATCCTTTCCCGCAACGAAGTGGCGCGCCTGCGCGACGCCAGCGGGTCGGGCCTGCACATGCTGCTGCGCCGCTGTGCGCTGGCCGTTCTTACCTCCGGGAATATCGGCGACGACCCCCGATCGATGTTCGAGCAATACCCCGATTTCGACATCCAGGTGCTGCAGCAGGACCGGGGCATCAAGATCGAACTTTCCAACGCGCCCGAACAGGCCTTCGTCGATGGCCGCATCATCCGCGGCATCAACGAGCTGTTGGTGGCCGTGGTGCGGGATATCGTCTACGTGTCGGCGCAGCTGGAGAGTGGCAACTTCGACCTGGATGACACCGTGGGTATTACCCATGCAGTGTTCGAGATCCTGCGCAATGCGCGGATGCTCAAGCCCCAGGTGGATCCGAACCTGGTGGTGTGCTGGGGCGGCCACTCCATTTCGCGCGACGAATACGAATACACCAAGCGCGTGGGCTACCAGCTGGGCCTGCGCGGCATGGATATCTGCACCGGTTGCGGTCCGGGCGCGATGAAGGGCCCGATGAAGGGGGCGAACATCGCCCACGCCAAGCAGCGCCGCCGGCACAACCGCTATATCGGCATTACCGAGCCTGGCATCATCGCCGCCGAATCGCCGAACCCGATCGTCAACCACCTGGTGATCATGCCGGACATCGAGAAGCGGCTGGAGGCCTTCGTCCGGCTCGGCCATGGCTTCATCGTCTTCCCCGGCGGCGTCGGCACCTGCGAGGAGATCCTGTTCATCCTCGGCCTGCTCACCTATCCGGAAAACGCCGGCGAACCCTTCCCGCTCGTGTTCACCGGGCCGCGGCCGGCGGCGGCCTACTTCGAGCAGATCGACCGCTTCCTGCGGCTCGCGCTCGGCGAAACGATCAG
>NZ_DASYDG010000054.1:0-62480 GCF_036499745.1 Pinirhizobacter sp. | reverse complement strand
CTCGGACTCACTATCTCCAGGGGTGAGGGACAACATCGTTCCCCAACTTCGGCACGACACGCTAATACTACATTTGCAGCTTAACCCGAACGGAGACAACCCTGTCTTTAGATCCTATCGCGAGCAATGTTCCACTGAGGTCCCGAGAAACACTGAAGTTCTTTGTCTTAACTGGGCCAAAGGGACAACACTGATCGACAACGGTAACCCGACTGAATTGATCGACGAGCCAAGGACCATCCTCTTCCGAAGTGCCAATGAGGTTGATGCCACTGACATGCGCATCATTAACAACCACCGCCTAGGCTGTTACTTGACGTATTGGGAGCCGTACCGATCGGCGGCGTACGTATTCTCTCCCGATCCGCAGCTTTTTTCTTTCAAGATGACGAAGCCCATGGTCATCGGTGGAGCCGCTGTCGCGCGTCGGTCGGGGATTATCATGGATGGTCGGTACGAATGGGTCCAAGGTCACTGGTCTATTGCAAAGCAAGACGCCAACGATAGATTCGAGGACTACTGGTTTGGAGAATCGCCAGAATCAAGGGAATATTTGGATCCAGATGCAGAAAAATCCTTGGACGTCGAGCGCCTTATCCAACTTTCTACGGGCCGGGGAATCCAGGCGAAGTTAGATGACTGGAAAACCCTGTCTTCTTTCAAGCTGGACACCGATGACACAGCCCGTCGTCTTAGGCTTTGTTGGTCAACACGAGGCCAAGGTTACGCCTTCAGGGCAGATTGCCTGCGAGACTTCCGCGGTTTTGTTGGCGCAATTCAAAATCGCGATGCCTTCTCCCCAAGATTGAGCGCCTTCAAAAACAATGTATTTACGGTCGCCTACCGCAGCGGGCCGCCGTATTTGCATCATCGGAACCTGCATATTGAAAGTGGAACGTCCGCCACTGCTGTATTTGTCGGCTTCGTTCCCGAGCAAGCAGAATTGACCCGAATCAAAGCGTCGCTCATAAAACGCATTACCGATATGGGTGGTGATCGGGAAATGGTTGCAATTTGGTACATGGATCAAAACGGCACAGTGATAGATCATATGGATCGCCAAGTGCCAAACATCTCCGATGACCCGTCCATCGATCCGGTGGGCATAGACAATACCAACCTATGAACCTGACAGATCTCCTTCCTCGGTTGCATGGCTCGTTCGACAATTGCGTCGCAGATGAAGCGAACAACGTCATCCGGTGTGAGCACCGATTTCGTGAAAGGATTCGAAGCATTTACTTTTTCTGTCCCGTGAGCACGTTACCTTCGCTTACTAACGTTAAAGATCTCCAAGAACGCGTTATTGCCCCATCGTTTTTTGGTGCGACCGACGAATCACGTTGGAACCACTTCCTGGTATATGTTTTGAGTGATCGTGAGACGCGGGATCGAACGCTGCCCAGCCGACGGCGCATAGAGACCGATAAAACATATGCACGAAAGGTCGTTGTCTTTCAGGAAGAGCTCGATAATTTCTTAGGGGGCGATGCCGCTCATGAAGGGCTGACCGTACACACCAACGAGCTACAACGGATATGGGCGCAAACCCTAAATGACGCGGGCCTCGCGGCCATAGCTTCGCAAGACGCGCGAGCGGCGATTCTTCGCGGCATCCGATCGGGCGCGCTCACACCGACCCCGTTGCAGGTATCCGAAACGCAATTTGAGCCAGAAACTGCTCCTGTGACCTTGACTAGGATAGAGGTCAGACAATTCGGTGAGCGTGCATTGCGCGGGAATTTCGCCTTAGGTGCCGTCAACCTCATTCGCGGCCCCAATGGCGTCGGAAAGACGAGTCTCTTGGAAGCTATCGAGCATTTCTTCTGCGGCGCTACGTTTCGTAATGGAGGGGAGGCGGAGATGCTGGATGCCTCAGTGACGTTCAGTAACGGCAGTACACACAACTATTCTCAGCGCAGATCTTCATACTACCAAAGCAAAGAACTCGCATGGTACGGCCGCACTACCAATCGAGGAAACAAACTGTGCGAAGGATTTTCCCGCTATCACTTTCTCAATACAGACGCTGCGGCGGACTTATCCAAAGATCCTAGCCTCCAAAACATTAAAGATGCCTTGGCAAGAGTGGCGCTTGGCCCTGACGCTTCGTATACCTGGAATCGAATTGTTGAGTTTGATAACGACATAGCTCGGACTCTTGTCACGCTGAACAACGAATGGACGGTGATCGAGCAGCGGCGACAACAGAGTGAGCGTCGATTAGTGGCGCTTCGCACACCATCGCCACAGATGCTTGTCCAGCTATCCAGTTTAGAAGGCAAACTAAGTCAATTCGGATGGCCGGCGGACCAACGCCCTGCAAGCCCCATGGCATTGGCGGACTTCGCCATTTTTCAGTCATTGACAGCGTTGGTTAGTTTGCCTGTGCCGAGTGACATCGAAAGCGTCGGTGATTTAGCAAAAATAGTTGAACGCCACCGTGAAGACGCTGAGCGTCTTAGAGGACTCGATGTAGCACAACAGGCGGTACTATCCGAGCGCAGTAATCTGCATCTCGAGTTGTCGAGGATAGAAGAGCGTCGATCGCGTTTGGATCGTCTGGCGCAGTATGCACAGCGATCCTATGGCAATCGCCTAAATACCCAGCGAGGCTGGAATCAAAAGGTCGAGGCGAGCTCAAGGTTCTTGATAAGCAGGGACGACCTGAGTCAGCTTCGTGAGGTCACTCACCGCCTGAGCTTAGTTACAACCCCCCTCGCTCAAGCTCTTGAGCAAGCTGAATCGACTCTCCTCGAGGAGAGGAGGTTACTTGAAGCACAACTTCAGACTAGATCAAGCCTAGAAGCCCAAGCCACCGAGGTTGCCGCGGAATTGGGACAGCTTCGTGCACTTGGCCGCCACTACGCCGAACGACACCCTGATTCTGAGGCTTGCCCTGTGTGTAGTACGGCCATGACTGCAGGTGAGTTGATTCGTCGGCTCGATACAATCGTCGGGGACGGAATTAATCGATCGCTTGAAGCCATCTCTCTTGCGATCGCAAGCAGCGCGCCGAGAGTCACCGAGCTTCAAGAATGCCATCGCTTGCTCAATCAACTTCTAAAAGTCGACGAGCAAAGTCATAGTTGGCCGTGTGAGATAGCCATCGCGGCCGCGTCGCAATATCTCGAAACGAGGAATGTAGCGGAAGCTGAGCTGGCGGCAATTACAGGAGAGTTGCTACGCTTGAGAGAAGAAGGATTTGACCAAGAAGAATACGAGTCTCTCTTGCGTGCATGGTTGCCCAACGGGGCTAGTGATGCGACAGACAACCGAGACATGCTCGCATTGCTGTCTTCAGACAGTGATGCGCTAGCGGAGAGGCTTCACGCGGTTGGCGTAAGATTGGGTGAACTGGAAGTTGAGCTGCAGAGCCATGAACTCAGCATTACGGCAATAGCGAGTCGCTACGGCGCCCCCGTCGTTGTAAGCGGTATTAATCAGGCGATTCAGAAACAGCTAACAGAAAAAGCGAACTTCTTTCAGGCGCTGCGCTCCTTACCACCGACCGTGCTTGCTACTCAAGCCAACAACGTACAAGCAATCATCACTGGCGCGAGAGAGATTTCAGTGGATCTAGAGTCAGTCAATGAGCGAATACGTCAGGAGCGTTCCCGAGACGAAGAAATGATGATGCTGGAGTCATCGTTCGCAGGTGACCAATTGGCGAGTGACACTAAAAGAGTAGAAATCGATAGATTGCAGGATGCACAAACTACGCTGCAATGGTTGAAGGAACACCACAGCCTGGATCAGGGACTAGCGGATTTTTTAGCCTCCAACCAAGCATCTATCCAGCACGTTTTCTCGCGGATTCATGTACCAAACGAACTCCGGTTGTCCACACTAGCGGACTGCCGCCTTGAACGCATCGCGACGAATACCCCGGCTGAGTTATCGCAAATAAGCACCGGCCAGCGTGCGGCTTTAACGCTAAGTGTGTTTCTCACCCTGAACCACACTCTGAGGGCTGGCCCGCCGATCATGCTGATTGATGATCCGGTGGCACACATCGACGATCTAAATTCCTTGGCCCTGCTTGACTACCTGGCCGATATTGCAGAGAGCGGAGAGCGACAGATATTTTTTGCGACAGCGGACGAGCGGCTCGCAAATATCTTCGTAAAGAAGATGGGTTTCCTTACGAATGAATTTCGTGAAATCGATCTGATGTCTTTCCTCCCCCAGGAGGAGGGACGGGTTCATTAAGCGTATTCAAACCTAAGCATTTCGAAGGTGGTATGCGAGGTCGTATAAATCGGTAGGAGCTTTAGTCAAGTATAGCCTTAGTATCTATGGCGCGCGTTACCACTTTCAGTCTAAATCCACGCTTGGCCTAGCGAACACACGACTGTGGGAGTATCGCGAGACACAGGTAGAGCCGCCGGCGGTGCGGAGCAGGGATCCTTCGTCATAGCTCGCAGCCAAGCATGAGTTGGATGGTCATCGCGGAATCACTTATGCACATTTACTGTGATGAATCAGGTTCATTTGCTACGGCAAATTACGCGGGTGCGTGGTGCATAATTGCTTCCTACGTGCTCGCCGAATCCCAGCGGAAAGCAGCAAGCGATGTTTTACGACGTCATAAGCTCCGAGCTGGTGCTACTTATCGAGATGAGGTTAAGCGCGCTTCAATCAGCGAAGCCGATTACTTCATATTTCTTGCGGAACTTGCGAGGGTAGGTGGGGTTGCCATTGCGATCGCCACTGATTCTGGGGCGAACCAAGGCGCAGCCGCCAATCAAATAGCACAGCTTAGTAAGCTAACGGGAGCGCTAGAAGGTGCGAGTAACAGAGAACGCGACGAGATTGATCGAGTCTTGCGTGACATGTCTTCGCTATCGCCGCAGCTTTATGTTGAATTTGCGTGCCGCCTGCATCTTGGATGGCGGACTATACGTTTAGCCACACTCTATTTTTCTGGACGTTACCCCGCTACGTTGGGTCGCTTTAATTGGCAATTGGACGAAAAGCCCCCTAATCTTCAACGGCTCTATCGAAGCTCGCTACCTGGCTTTATCCAAGAGCTGGCGAAGGACCAGCCGCTCGAGCTCCTTGAAGAAGCGAACTATCAGCATCTCAGAGCGTTCCTGATACCGAGTGATGTCCATAGCGGAATTCAAGACGCTGACATTCCTCCCGCCAATCAGCGGATCTACAACGCTGCCCGCATGTTGACTGAAGAGGCCAAGTTCGTCGATTCGAAGACGTCCTTCGGCGTCCAAATTGCTGACCTCATAGTCGGAGGATTACGTGCCTGTCTCCGAGGCGAGTTCAAGAACAACGATCGTGCTGCACGTTTGCTTGGTCGACTTCTGTTCGACAAGGACACCGAACATCAGATATTGCCACTGATGCACTTCACGGAAGGCCCTAAATCAGTTCTCGATGAGGGGACGGCTCTCGCTGCCATACGGGCGATGGGGCAATCAGCGATGCGCTTGCGCGCGCGGTAGGACACTCCATGCAGTTCCATCTTATTAATTTTACATAATATACATTATGCGAAGTAGCCAATAGACCATACCATCCCTGACCTCAGGCCTTCCCTCCCGAAAAATGGCCAGAATTCAGCCAGATATCAGCTTGGGCTCTTTGATGTCCAGGCCCATTCTGGAGTCCCTGAAACCTACTGACCGTCCGGCGTCGCTGCCTCACGCAGAACATCGAGCACCGCTCTGTTAACGGCTTCTGGCTGCTGCAGCTGGATGTAGTGCATGGTGTCGTCGATGTACCTGACTTCGCCCTTCTTCGAGAGCGCCGCCATTTGGTCGTTGAAGGCAACGTTCACATGGGTCAGAGCATCCCAATGGGCCTGGGTCTCGCCCGGGGGCACGTTCTTGGGAAGGATCTTGGGGTAATTCTGGACGAGCACGATCAAGGGCATATCGCCATACCACCTGCGTGCAGCCCGTACCTGGTCGGCGCTCGTCGCATATATTTGTGCTTCTTCGGACAAGGAAGCCGCCTGGAACGCGGGCGACAAATGAACTTTGACGTACGCATCGTTCAATGCCTTGCCGAACTTCGGGAACGGCGGCGGAACGCATTGATCGTAAAGAGTACCTCCCTTCTTCAGCGCCTTTGTCTGCGCCGCCTCAACGCATTTCTGGTCCTCTAGAACACTTTTGTTGTGATCCGAGAAGACTTCATCCCACATCTGTCGCCAGGCTTGCTGTTCGGGATCAACTTTCCAGTAGCTCGCCGGCCAGTCTTCGTTTGCCGTATCCACGAGCACCATGCCGGCCACTTCCTTCGGATACAGGTCGGCGTAGAGGCGGACAATCATCCCGCCGTACGAGTGCCCGACCAGTACGTAAGGAGGCTTGATGCCGGCGGCGGCCAGGAGGTGATGCAGATCGTCAACGGCGTTGGAGGCCGTGCCCGGGCGATTTGCCGGGTCGCTGAAGCCGAGGCCTGCCCGCTCGTAAGAACATGCGCGCGTGTGGGAGCCGATGACCGGTTGGACAAAGCCCCACGTTCCGGCTTCGTTGCCCGAACCTGATTCGAAAATGACGGAAGGAGAGCCTTTTCCGACGCAATAAAGGTTGAGTCTACGCCCCGGCGCCACTTCCACGAGTTGCTGCGCATGCGTGTAAGCAGGGTTGTCGATGACGGCCGGCGCGGGAGCGTCGTCGGCAGTGATCGGTGTCGAGAAGAGCCAAAGCAGCGCTGCCAGCGCACTTGCGCAGCGCCTTGGCATGGCGAACCAGAAACACCACGCGCCGATAGCATTCGTCCGATGAAGCTTCATTCCTTTCCCCATGTTTTTTTAAGAAGGCTCACTGGTGATAGTAGCGAATTACTATTCGTTTCACGCGCTCCCGCCCTTCCCCACCGCCCGATCCGCCACAGGGATGACTGTCGCGGAAGTTGGCTCCTCAGGGCGCGCCCTTCAGATAGTTCCCGCCAGCGCAACGGCAGGAAAGTCTTTTTCCGGATCGAAGACGTTATTGAAGAAGTTCGTCAGCGAGTACATCGCAACCAGGGCGATGATTTCGATGACGTTCGCCTCCGTGTAGCCGGCTTCGCGCACGGCTTTCAGGTCGGTGTCACTGACCTGGCCGCGGCTCTCGATGACCTTGCGCGCGAACTCGACGGCGGCGTGGCGCTTCGGATCGGTAGCCTCGCCCTTCCGCGCGAGGATGATTTCATCGGCAGGCAGCTTCGCCATATGCTCGGCAGTAAAGCTGTGAACCGTCAGGCAGTAATTGCAGCCGTTCACCTCGGACACCGCCAGACCAATGCTGTCGCGCGTCTTGACGTCAAGTGACTTGCTCAATGCTCCGAATAGAGCAGCCCAGGCGTTGAACGCAATCGGGCTCTGCGCGAAGGTTGCCATCATGTTTGGGGTGAACCCGATATTCTTGGTGAATGCCTCGAGCGTCGGCTTCGAATCGGACGGCACCTGGTCCAGCTCCAGGGGGATAGATCTTGTCATCGTAGTATTCCTTAAGTTAGTTGATTCAGGTTCGCTTTTCGACCACGTGGCTTCGTTCAATCCACGTTCGGAAAGTCGACGTCGGTATCGTTGATACGATTGAAGGTATTGGTGAAAGTGATAAGCCCGATGGCCAGCGATATCTCAGCCAACTGCGTGTCGGTATAACCGGCGGCACGGATAGCAGCGAATTCGTCCTGGCTGATCGATCCGCTGGTGTCTTGCAAGATGGACACAAGGCGAATCAAGGCATCGCGCTTGGCGTCACCTGTGGCGTTGCCCGCACGAATGGCCCGCAAAACATCGACCGGCAAGCCAGCCATCTTGGCCAAGAAACTGTGGGCGGCCACACAGACGTCGCACCCCGCCTTTACGCTGACCAACAGCTTGATGGTTTGAAGGTCTTGCTGGCTCAGGCTACCCAGGGCCAATGCGGCGTGGGCATCCAGAAACGCCTGGAAAGACGGTGGAACGAGATAGCCGAGGGCGGCGTACGTGTTTGGGACACGGCCACCAGCGAGTTTTTTGACTCGTGTATAGACATCGGCGGTAGCGCCGGTGGCGGACTGCACGGCGGGAATATCGATACGGCTCATACTGGGGGCCTTTCATCGCGTGGTTTTGATAGGTCGCCACGTTAGGCCTAACCGATACCGCTTTCGAGACTGCCCATACTCAATAAAATGCTGCAAAGGATCATGGCAGCGTGGCGAGCCGCTCGTCGTTGCGAGCCAGGCGACGCCATTGCCCTGGTGTCATCTTCATCTTGTCGGTGAATGCACGCCTGAAGGCTGCCACGGACCGATACCCAACTGTCTCGGCCACGGCCTCGGTGGTCATCGCCGGCTTCTTTAACTCGTTGGCCGCCAGGCTCATCCGAATGTCGGTCAGAAGCTCCGTCGCCGAGCGCCCAAGCTTGTCTTGAAAATGCCTCATGAAAGTCGCGCGTGACATGCTGCACATGTCCGCCAGCTCAGGCAGGTTCCAGGCTCGAGCCGGATCAGCGAACATGGCTGAAATGGCAGGAGCCAGCCGTGGATGGCCAGCAAGTGATAACAAGCCCGTCGGCACATGCGCCGATTCACTGGCCGCACGAAGCACCAGCGCGAACAGCGCCAGGCTAAGTGAGTTGAAGATCGTCTGTGCGCCAGGCTTATTACCCTCCGATTCCTGGCGCATCAGCCCGACGAGGTTGGCCAGATGGCTTGAAGTGGACTTAACGCCTTCTTCGTCATGGCTGTCCGTGGAGCGTACCGTGAGGGTTTTGGGCAGGTAGTCGCGAATCAGCCGATCATGGGGGCGTTCGATGAGAAATCGCCCACACAACATATCCAGGCGCTCGCCATCGCCATCATTTTCGCTCAGCATCCACCCAGCAGGACCTCGCTGTTTGTAGGTACGGCCTGGCGTTTGTCCGCTGCCGTCGTGCAGCACATGCGCCGCTCCGTGAGGCAACAACACGATATCTCCACCCCCCAGCTCGCTGGTCGTGCCAGTCTCCGGATCTTCAAGGATGGCCCTGCCCTTGAGAACGACATGGTAGGGAATCTCGTGCACGGCGGCCTGAGGCCACACGACACGCCACGGCGCGCCGAAGGCGCAGTGCACCTCCAGCTGACCAGTGAGGGTGATCATTCGCAACAGAGGGCCCAGCCAGTCGACTTCGTGCATATCTCAGTTGCGTGACGGTGGAGGACGCTTCATGGCCAGAAGCTCCGTCACATCATGCCGATCAGTCGCGGATGAGATCGCCATGGTCAGCCACTTCCCGTCAGGGTATGTCGGAGCCTCGTCATAGTGCTTGACCAACTCTGGGCGCCAGGCATAACGCCGTTCGTCGAACTTCGCGCGTTCTGCTCTGCCTAGAACCACCAGGACCGAGAGCCGCTTATATTCCGGCAGCAGCGTACAGAACGCCTTGGTCTTCTTGTAGCGCAGGGACCAACCGCGTTTCTTGCCACCATAGAGCCAATCGGGCGAAAAAACGCCAGGGTAGGATGCATCTATCCACTTCTGCAGTTCGGCCCAATGCGCAAACGCCTTCCGCCCAATCCAGGAACGAACGGCGCTGTCATCAGGTGGTGATGATTTGTCGGTGATCCTGTCGCCGACCTGGAGAGGTTGTTCCATGGCGTTCTCTTTTACTTTTCCGGTGTCGTCAGCGGCGCGTCATGGCTGTCGACGACAAACACGGCGAGCAATTTTGCCGGCTCACTCTTGCTCGCGTTACGGCTGATGCGATGAACGGCACCAGGCTCCTCGTGGAACGATTGCCCGGCCGTATAGATGCGCGCGGGCTCGCCATCTACCTGGCTTTCTATCGCGCCTGAAACGACATAGGCATAGATGAATGCTGACCTTGCGTGCGTGTGGGGCAACGACGCTCCTGCCGGCGGGTACAGTACTTCGACGGCGACGAGGGATTTACCCGGGATATTGGTGATCGCGTGTGAAAAGTTCGGGACAACTGACTCAGTTGGCGCGTGCGCGAAGGCCGTCGTCGCCAACAGCAAAACCGCGACACCCAGCAAGCCCGAACAAAGGGTCTTGTTACTCATTGATGCCTCCTGGTTTTAGCGCCTATGGTCCGCTGGCGCGGATGCGTTAAAAAAGAACCAAGAATGCCAATCTTCGATGTACCACGACTTGCGGCGTGCACGTCGCATAGATGCTATGCGGATGCGCGGATCAGCCCGTCCAGCTGTTTGCAGGCCGCCGGAATCTGGTCCTCGCTGACCGTGGCAACACCAAGCAGCAATCCCGATTCAGGCTTTGTGCCTGGAACGAACCAGGGCGACAGAGGCGACGGCGCCATGCCCAGCTCAAGCGCCTTTTGGCACACTGTCGTATCGGACACGCCATCGGGCAAGTGCATGACGACGGCCAGGCCGCCGATGTGTACGCGATATCCCATCTGCCCCAGGATGGTTCTTAGCATCTCACCTCTCGCGGCACATACTCGCTTCAACCTGCCTAAATGCCTCATGTAGTGCCCGTCCTGCATGAACGTCGCGGTCGCCTGCTGTACGGCAGGGCCTGGTGTCGATCCCATGTAGAGAGTTGCTTCGACAAACCGATCGACCAGTGCCGGCGGGGCCACGATAAATCCAAGCCTGAGTGCGGGGCTTATGGTCTTGCTGAAGGACCCGATATGAATCACCCGGCCGCTGCGATCCAATGACGCCAGTGCCGGCGCCGCCCGCCGGGTGAGCTGGAGTTCACCGAGGTAATCATCCTCGATAATCCATGCCCCGTTGCGGGTGGCCCATGTGATCAGCTCGTGCCGCCGGTTGAGCGATAGCGTTCCACCCAGAGGAGCCTGCTGACCTGCCGTCACCAGGGCCAGGGCGGCATCAGGTGATCGTTCGATACCACGAAGAACATCCATGCCCTCCTCGTCTACCGGAATGCCGACAGGAACGAGGCCTGCGAACTCGAGCGCCAAGCGACTTTGGAAGAAACCGGGATCTTCAACCCACGCCTGACGACCTTTCGCGTCAAGTACGCGCAGGGTCATGCCCAGGGCGCCGCTGAAACCTGCGGTGATGAAAATCTGGGATGGACTGCACTGAAGTCCACGCGCAAGCGCGACGTGCGCAGCGATGGCGCGTCGTAGCCCAGCTTCACCGCGCGGATCCGGATAGACCGCGGGAGCATCCACTTCCATGCGAGCGGCCTGCGCGCGCAAGCGCGCGAGCACGCTCGCCGGAAGGCCGCCCGGGGGCGGCACACCCATTCGAAAAATGCCGGCGCCAGCGAGCAGGTGACGGTACAGCGCTGGCGGCGTGTCTATGTCTTTCGAGGACATCGCCTCAGCGGCAACGGCGGGGCGTCTGGCGACTCGGGTGCCGCCCGAACGCGACGAGACAACGATCTGGTCGTCGACCAGGCGTTCATAGGCGGCCTTGACCGTACCCCTGGACACGCCCAACTGCCCGGCCAGCGTTATCCACGAAGGCAACCTCGCTCCCGGTTCAAGCACGCCGCTCGTAATCGCTGCGATGACCCCTCGGCAGATCTGCTCCGCCAAGGTGATTTTGGCCGAACGGTCGATCCTGAAATGCAGTGCGTATCCCATGCCTCATGGTACATCCAAAAATCGCCTTTTTGGTTCTTCTCAGTGCACCTGTGGTAGCGCAGCATGCCTCCCAATTTCGTTCTTTCACGCATAGGAACCACCATGAGCAACGCCGTCATCGACTGCATCCTGAGCCGCAGTTCCTCGAAGTACTACGATCCCTCCGCCACGTTGAGCGACGACCAGATCCGCGATCTGGTGCGAATCGGCACCAGCGCGCCGACATCCTTCCACTTGCAAAACTGGCGCTTCATTGCGGTACGCACGCCGGAAGCCAAAGCGCGACTCAGCCCGATCGCCTGGAGCCAGCCTGCGATCACGGAAGCTGCGGTGACCTTCATTGTCTGCGGCCAACTGGCCGATTCCAGCGTCATACCCGATCGCCTGGCACCGCTGGTCGCCTCGGGTGTCATGCCGGTCAAGATGGTGCCGGAATGGGAAATTCCCGCACGTGATCTGTACATGGCCTACCCGCAGCGCCAGCGCGACGAAGCAGTACGCACCGGCACCTTCGGCGCAGCGGCAATGATCTATGCCGCTCGCTCGTTGGGCTTGGGGTCGACGCCGATGATCGGCTTCGATGCCGAAGCGGTACACCAGGAGTTCGGCCTGGACCGCGACGAAGTGCCGGTCATGCTGCTGTCCGTTGGGGCGGAACGTCCCGGAAACTGGGCCCAGAAGCCGAGACGTCCTGTGGACGATGTGCTGGATCTTGTTTGACTTCGCATGAACATCCTCCATCTGGATTGCAGCCCGCGGCGCGAATCGCACAGCCGCCAACTGTCAGCGGCGATCGTCAGAAGGATCCTGGAGGTTGCGCCTGACGCTACCATCAGACGGCGAGATTTTGCCTCAGCTCCCTTGCCTCATGCCTCGTCCGACTACGCGACGACTTTGTCGTCGCCGGTGACCCTGGCTGCTCCCTTGAAAGGCGCGCTTGAGCTTTCCGAGACGCTCATTCATGAGGTCGAGGCAGCCGATGTGATTGTTATCGGAACGCCCATGAACAACTTGACCGTTCCGTCGGTACTCAAGGCGTGGATCGATCAGATCCTTCGCGCCGGCCGTACGTTCATGTCGACGCCTGCCGGAAAGGTCGGCATGCTCAAGGATCGTCCGGTGCTCATTGGCATCGCCTCCGGTGGCACATTCACTGGCGACCGTGCTAACCAGCCCGATTTTCTCACGCCGTATCTGTCGGTCGTGCTGGGGAGCATAGGGCTCAAAGCCGTGCAATTCCTTTCAGTGCAGGCCACTGCCTTTCTCAATGCGGACCAGGCGACGCAAGCGCGGGACAAGGCGCTCGCGGCACTCGACCTCAAGAGCATCACTGAAGACTATCGCGCCCTCGAAAAGTCATGAGGCATTTATGAAGTCCATCGAGATTAAAGCCGTTGATGTCAGCGATTTTCATGTTTGGCTTCCGCTTTGGAAAGGCTATCAGCGATTCTACGAAGTGGATATACAGGAGCCCGTGACGCGCGAGACCTGGGCGCGCTTCCTGGACCCCATTGAACCGATGCATGCGGTGCTTGCGATAGCGGGCAACCGGGCCTTGGGGCTGGTGCATTGGATCTACCATCGATCGACCTGGACCACAGGCGACGACTGCTATCTCCAGGATCTCTTTGTCTCGGACGATGCGCGTGGCGCAGGCATCGGACGCGCATTGATCGAGCATGTCTATGAGGATGCAAGACGTCGTGGGTCTCCCCGCGTTTACTGGCAGACGCACCAGTCCAACCATAACGCCATGCAACTTTATGACCGCATCGCTGATCGCTCGCCCTTCGTGCAGTATAGAAAGCTACTCGCCTGACGTGCTGGAACGACCAAACGGCATCCTCATATTGTACGAATGGCCACCACGGGCGGCACTTTCGCCGCATACGACGCCGGCCCCCAGACAGCCAGCTGCCCCAGCCCCCACAGCACCAGCGCTCCGATCGCCGGCACGTACAGCGGCATGACCTGCAACGGATAGGCGTTCATCAGGCCGATGTTCGCCAGCACCGCCAGCACCAGCCCAAGTACGACACCACCACTGACAATCAAGAAGTTCTCGGCGTGGAAGTAGCGCAAGATGTCACCGGTGGTCGCGCCAAGGGAGCGGCGAATGCCGATTTGCGTGCGCCGCTGGCTGACCCAGAAGCTGCTCAGTCCTACAATGCCACCTGCCGTGGCCAACAGCAGCAACCCGCAGACGATGCTCAGCAACGTCGCCACGCTTCGATCCGTGGCATAGGCATGCTCACGCGCCGTCGCTAGCGTGACTGCACCACTGTTCGGGTCGACGATGCGCATGCCACCACGCTGTTCAAGCGATTTCAGCGCTGCGGCCATCACAGGTGTCATGCCGGTGGATTGAGTGCGCACCAGGTAAACCACGCCATCCGGATCGCTGGAACGTGCCGGCAGCAAAATGCTATCGCCGTCCAGCGTATGCGTCGTGGTTAACGGTGACTGGAGGCTGGCAATGATGCCGATAACGGTCGATGGCCCGCCCGGCAGGTAAACCGTCTTGCCCAGGCCCTGGCCATCGGGAAAGATCTTGTCGGCAAGGCTTCGCGTGATGATGATGCCCGGGGCTGACATCGCTCCATCGGGGTTAATGGTCGAGACTTCCTCGGGACGGAAATTGCGCCCCTCTTCCAGCGTTACACCCAGCGTATCGATCGCGTGCTCATCGGCAAGGTAGACGACGCCAACCGGCGGGCGCTTGGTCTGGTCCGCCTTCAGGCGCACGCCTGCCAGGCGGACCCCGTAGTTTTCCAGTGGATACGCCTGGCTGGAAAACACATCACGCACACCCGATACATGGCGCAAGGCTTCGAGGTCAGCACGGATATTGGCATCGATCTGCGTCGCATTCTGTCCACCCTTCCAGCCATTGCGGATCGCGAAGAGATGCGATTCGTCCACCCCGGAGGCGCGTGAAAGATGCACAACCCGCGTCGCCACGATAAAAAGCGCATTGGAGGTGACTGCCAGCGTCAATGCCACCTGCAGCACGATAAGTAAGGTGGCGACCTTATGCCGGCTCAGCGCCGCAAGAATCGGGCGTAGCTGCATGATTGCCCTGGTCACTGCCATGTCAGGAGCCTCAAGGGTTGATCTTGATCTGCCAGGCTGGTTCGGTTTGAGCCGCCCGCCAGGTCGGATACAGGGCGGAAACCACCGTGGCCGCCATCGAAAGCAGCACAGTCAGCCCCACGAGCGAGGCATCGGCGTGTACCAGATGGGCAATATTCGGCTCGAAAAGTCCCCCGATGCCCCAGAGTCCCAGCATGGTCAGTGCCACGCCCAGAATGCCGCCGACGAAACCCACACTGGCTCCCTCGATCAGGAATTGCCGGTACACGGACGCCCGCGACGCACCCAGGGCGCGGCGTATACCGATCTCTGGCGCCCGCCGCATGAACCTGGCCAGCATAAGGCCGACCACATTGACCAGCACGATCAGTAAGAAGCTGGCAGAAACCAGCATGGACAAGGACGATGCCTTGGGCGTAATACGCAGGTAGGCCATCCATCCCATCAGATCATGCAGCCCAATATTCGGCGGCCATGCGAATCGGCCCAGGCGCTGCTGCTCTTCGGCATAGTGGCGCAGGTACTCGCGGTAGCTGGCCACGTCCGCGGCCGTCGGAAGCTCGACCCAGGCGGCGATGCGCCCGCATTCGCTATGGAGATACGCATCCCAGTTCGTCGTATCCACTGTTCCCGTATCCGTCGGACAATCGGAGTACTTGCTGTCCTTCTTCATGTCGGTCGCGCGGGTAAACGGGATGTAGATGTCGCCCACGTCGTCGAACGCGCCCGCCGAACTCATCACGGCTACGTCAAAGAAGCGCGGCTTGGGGTTCCAGTCGTCAAGGACACCGGCGACCTGAAACGCCTTCCCGTCGAGGCGAAGCCCCTGCCCTACGCTATTCCGGCCACCAAACAGTTTTTCGTTCAAGGTCCGGCTGATCACCACTACGGAGGCATGCCGCGCGTCGTCGTTTGAGGTCCAGGCGCTGCCGTAGCGAAATGGCACATCGAACATCGGGAAGAAGTCGGCGGTGACCGCATCGCCGGTCATCGGCAGGGCGGGAATCGAGGGGTCATTCGATTCCACGCCCCACTTGGTCGGATACACCAGCGTCTGCCGCTTGGCCTTGCGCGCCTGCCACAGAGCCACCGCATCGGTGTAGCTCAGCATGTCAGGCGGCTGGCCCTGGAAGGTGTGCGCCGGACCGGCATTGTCGATCTGTGGGGCATAAAGCTGCGAGGATCTGGCGGGAATCGGGTTGCTCGTCGTTGCGCGAAACACGGCGTAAGACACCATGCAAGCCGATACACCGAAAGCGAGCAACGCCACCACCAGCGCCGTCAACGCCTTGCTCCGCCGGCTGCTTCGCAGTGCCAGCTCAACGTAATGACCCCACATGCCCCGCCCCTGTCACTTCCCTTGCGTGCATGGTACGGGAAATGCGCCAGCTTCTCGCCATAAAAGCGCCTCAACTCCGGTCTAGCCTGAATGCCTCAACGAGGGGTTCAAGTCGATGAATTACACATGGCGTCAGGCCGGGTTACTCGCCGTCCTCTATTTGGCGAGCGTTGCCGCAAACGCGTTTCCTCTGGACACGCCATCCTCAACCAGTGCTTTGCCTGCGACCTGGCAACCCCCTGCCCCGCTCGTCCAGGTTCCACTTTGGCCGCAGGGACACGCGATTGCGCGCCCGCCCGTGACCGGGCCGGAATCGGTCAAGACCGGCGCCATCATCGAAAACGTCACCCGCCCCACGATGACGGTCGTCCCCCCTAAGGGAGCCAATACCGGCACAACGGTCGTCGTGTTTCCGGGAGGAGGATTCAGGGTAGTCGCCATGGAAGGAGAAGGCACCGAGGTCTGCGACTGGCTGACAAGCAAGGGTATTACCTGTGTTCTTCTAAAATACCGCGTCCCCACGAGTGGCCCGCAGTGGGATGGCTCGTGCAACTGCCGCCGCGAGCCGACCGTCCATATGGCGCTGCAGGATGCCCAGCGCGCTATTCGGCTTCTACGTCAAGAGGCGAGCGACCTGCACATCGACCCGCACAAAATCGGAGTGATCGGTTTTTCAGCCGGCGGTAACATGGTCGCCGACGTCAGCAACGCTGGCGAGCACAGCTATGCATCGGTCGATGACGCCGACAGGCTTAGCGCCCGGCCCGACTTCGCCATGGCCCTGTACCCGGGCCGCCTATGGGAAGGAAAAGGTGTCGTGCTCAACCCGACGCTCCACGTGACGGCGAAGACGCCGCCCACCTTCCTTGTCCAGGCTGAAGACGATCCGGTCGATGACGTCCGTAATTCGATCACCTATTACCTCGCGCTGAAACAGTCAGGCATCCCAGTGGAAATGCATCTGTATGCGACGGGTGGCCATGCCTTCGGCCTGCGCAAGAAAGATCAGCCGATCGGGGTGTGGCCGGAACTGGCGGAAAAATGGATGAAGTCGATCAGCATGCTACCCCATGGCTAAGAAACGAGTATGCATGATTCGTTATGTATCAAATAGTAAGACATATACTTCATCTCAAATATATTATTCTTCATACATCGATCGCCCCTGACAAAGGGTCCAGCGACCCGGCGTCACGCACGCCCCTCCCCAGCCAGGTGAGCCTGCTCAGGACCGCCATCAGTTGGGTGTCATCGCCCGCGTCGCGGGACTATGTTTGTCCCACGACACGGGGCGCCCATCACGATGCAACTTAACCGACGCCAGTTCCTCGCCATGGCCGCTGCCCTCGGCGCTGCCGCCATCTGGGGGCGGCCGCTGCATGCCCTGTCGCGCATCCCCTGGCGCGAACGCCGGGATCTGTACCCTGAAGGTGTCGCCTCGGGCGATCCCACCGCCGATGGCGTGATGCTGTGGACGCGCTATCCGCTGAAGGATCCCGGCAAGGTCGCCACGCTCAACGTCGAAGTGTCGGAAGACCCCGGCTTCCAGCGGGTAGTCGCCCATGGTGTGGCCCGGGTTTCCAGTGCCGCGGATTGGACCTGCCGGGCACTGATCGGCGGCCTGAAACCGGCACGTGAATAGTGGTATCGATTCACCGATGCCCAAGGCAACGGCAGCCGCGTCGGCCGCACGCTTACCGCGCCGGCGGAGAATGACGATCGCCCTGTCCGCTTTGCTTTTGTCTCCTGCCAGAACGCCAACTTCGGCGCGCAGAACGCCTACCGTCGCATGATCTTCGAAGACGAGCGCGCCGCGCCAGAGGATCGCCTAGGCTTCGTACTGCACCTGGGCGATTTCATCTACGAGATCGTCTGGTATCCGGAGGACCGGACCAAGGGCATGTACGACCGACGCATTCGGGACATCGTCCGTTATGCACACGGCGAGAAGATCGCTGATTTCCATATCCCCACCACGGTGGACGATTATCGGGCCATCTACCACGCCTACCTTCACGATCCGGATATCCAGGACGCGCGGGCACGTTTCCCGTTCGTGGCCATGTGGGACAACCACGAATTCAGCTGGCAGGGATGGCAGAGCCAGCAGCGCTTTGACGGCAAGACCCATGCCCGCCAGACACGCAAGGTGGCAGCCAACCAGGCCTGGTTCGAAGTACATCCGGCGCGGATCAAGACGCCGAGCGGCTCGCACGATCAATTCAACCCGCCGCACGTGGTGGATACACCGATCGAGCACTTCGACGATGCCGGGATGGGCCAGGAATCGAACAACCTGGCCGCGCTTGCCAGCCTTACCGGTTATCGCACCCTGCGTTGGGGCAGCAACGTGGACGTGATCATCACCGATCAGCGCAGCTATCGCTCTGAGGATCCGCTCGACCGCGCCGAGGCGGATGCTTTCACGGCCAAGGAATTTCCCGAGTTTGTGCCCCAGGAAGCTCAGGAGATCCTCGATGCCGGGCGCAGCTATAACCAGGATAAGCCGCCGGCGACGATCCGTTGGGGCGACCAGGATCTTCCCAACTTCATGCGCGACAAACCGCGCAAGGTGATCCTGGGCGCCACCCAGCAGGCGTGGTTCATGCAGCAGCTGAAGGCATCGAAGGCCACCTGGAAGATATGGGGCAACACCACGGCCACGCTGGACATGCGCGCTGATCCGCAGAATCTGCCGACCGGCCTTACCAAACCCTGGCCTGGCGCTGGCTACGCCGGTTTCGGCGGTGGCGACCATAGCAGTGCCTACGTGGAACGGGCCGAGATCTATGATTTCGTCGAACGCGAAGGCATCACGGGTTTCGCCACGGTTGCCGGTGACAGGCATAGCTTCTGGGCAGGCCTGGCCGCCAAGGCTTTACCACCGCACAAGTTCGAGCCCGTCGGCGTGGCCTTCGTGGTCGGATCGATCTCAGCGCCGGGAATGGTCGAGGCCATGGAGCACAACTTTGCCAGGGAACATCCCCTGCGCCCGTTATTCCTTGCCGACAATGCTGGCACGGCCAAGCCAGGGCCGGCCGTGAACATGTTGTTGCACCACGGTGTCCGCAGTTGCCTTGAGTATGCGAAGAGCGCCGACATGGCCAAGGCGCGGGCGGTATCGAATCCGGACAACGCGCCCCATGTCGCCTTTGTCGACATGGGTGGCCATGGCTATGCCGTGGTGAAGGCCAGCCCAGAAGCGCTCGAAACGGAATTCGTCTGCATCCAGCGGCCTATCGAACGTGCCACCGGCGAGGATGGCGGACCGCTTCGCTATCGCGTGGCGCATCGCACGCCGGTATGGAAAAAAGGCGAGCGACCGAAGATGGAGCAGAAGATGCTGGAAGGCGATGCTCCGTTTTCGGTGTGAATGCAGCCAACTTGAGCCCTTCCCCAAGGAAGGGCTCATCCTTTCAGAAGCGGTTACCAACGCATACGGAAACCTAGCGTGCCATTGACCGCGTGCGAATCACCGTAATGCGATAGCCCCGTCTGCGCCTGCACTTCTCCGTATACCGAATAACGTCCGCCTGCCCAGTCGAGCGCGCCACCCACGCCTGCCCCGCCCCACCACCGTTCGTTGCGCGTGGTGAAGTCGGTGCCGGCCACGTTCACGGTCGCCCCGTCCTTGAAATGATCGTAGACGTTGGCGATAGCGTACACGTGTGTCACGACCGGGCCAGAGGCGCCCTGGTGGGTGCTCCGGTAGTCGATGGTGGTGCCTGCACGGGCGGTGGCGGCAGTGCCGGTCTGCTGGGACACGCGCGCGCCGAACGCATCGTTGAAACTATCGAACGACGTGTTGCCCCACGTTACCTGGGCCTGCGGCACGATGGACCACGCGTCGCCCAGGGACACGCGTTGGCCCACTTCCACACCTGCGGCGTAGCCGTTGGCTTTGTTGTCGTCGCCAAGGATTTGCCCAAGCGTGGTGGAGTGCAGGTCGGACTTCAGGCGCAACAAGCGTGCCTGGCCATCGGCGTAGAAACCGTTGTCGGCGTACCAGGTCAAAGCCGCTCCCACGCCATAGGTATGGGTGTTGATGCGGCCGTCGCCATAAGCCGAATGCACATCGGAGCTGTCGTGGCCGAATTGCAGCGAGGCGCTGCCGACCAGCTTGCCGCCGTCTGCGTTGGCGAGCGTTGAATCGATGCCCACTTCTGAGCTGCCACTGGATACGTCGTAGTGGGTGCCGCTGGTGGTGGTTTCGGGCTTCACGGTCTGGTTGCCGCCCTGCACACGTACCCACACACCCTCGCCCGGCTTCATGCCATCGGCAGCCTGCGTACCGGCCCACTGACGGTCGCCGGTGCGCTGGAACAGCGTGTCGAGCGTATTTGCCTGCTGCAGGATGCCCGCATAGGCCTCGTACAGCGGCACACCCGGCTGATACAGCGGCGGCGGATTATTGCCCCCGGTACCTGGATCGCCAGGATCTCCCGGGTTACCCGGATTGCCCTGCGGATTGGTCAGCGCCGAGCGAAGGTACCAGTCGCCGTCGTTCGGATTGGCATCCGTACCCTTGTAGAGACGATAGGCATAAGCACCGGCAACCACCGCCTGATCGCCCTGGAACACATAGTCGCCCTTCAGCGCGAAGGCGCCATTGGATGCGCCCTGTACATCGATCAGCCTGATGCCCTGCGTGGTCGCGGCACCGGTGCCGCCGACGTTGGTGACCTGCACCGTGGCCGTGCCCGAGGTGTTGCCCGCCACGACCAACTGATCCGTGGCCGACGAATCACCCCCCAGCGCACTGTTGAAGTTCAGCGTGCCGCCCTGGCCGGTGTAATCGCCCTGCACGGTCAGCGTGGTGCCGGGCGCGGTGCCGAAATTCACCGTGCCGGCGTTGGCGAGCGAAGCGATGTGCTGCGCATGGCCGCCCAGGTCCAGCGTGGCGGCCTGCTGCACCGTGAAAGCGGACGAGGCGTTGAAGGCGCTGTCTACCGCCGCGGTCAGGGTTCCTCCGCTCACGGTGGTGGCGCCGCTGTAGCTCGATGCGCCGCCCAGCACCAGGGTGCCTGCGCCGGCCTTGGTGAGGCTACCCGTACCATCCATACCGCGGGTCAACTCAAGCGTCGTGCCAGTGTCGGTATCGATGGTCGCCGCGCCGCCCAGCCCCACTGTGCGACCACTCTGGAAGCTGCTCGTGGTGTGCAGCGTGGCGTCGTCGATGGAGAGACTGCCCAATGACTGGCCCAGGTTGCCGTCGTTCGCCACCTGCAGCGTACCGGCGTGCACCGTGGTACCGCCGACATAGGTGTTGGCGCCGTTGAGCACGAGGGTGCCCAGGTCGTCCTTGACCAGCATGCCGGCGCCGGTGAGGGCCGAGTCGACCGTGGCCGTCATGCCTGCGCTGGCTGCGGTGCCGTCGCCCACGCGGATGGTGGAAGCGCCGCCCGTCAGCTGGATGTCGCCACCGGTAAGGTGGTAGCCGTCGGTCTCGAACTGCATGCCCGAGGCACTGACCTGCCCGTTCGTGTTGTCCACCGTCACCGTGCCGCCGGTACCACCGAATACGGCCAGGGCACCGTTCGTATAGGGTGCATTGAGCGAACCGGCGATGTCGGTCCAGTAGTCGTTGTCGGCCAGGCGCCACGTGCCGTTGCCGCCCGTGATGGTACCGTCGTTCGCATGGCCCGGACCGTCCCAGAAGCTGAGCGTCAGGCCCTGCGTGTTCACCAGGTTCACCTGGTTGGCCAGCGAGGTCTGCACGAAGACATCGGTGCTGGGTAGCGTACCCAGGGCCAGGCCGTTGTCGATAAGGCTGCCGTCGTAGCTGAAGAGGCGATACACGCCCGCGCCGAAGCTGCCGCCCGGCGAGGTCGACACGTTGAGGGTACCGTCCAGCGTGAGGTTGCCGTGTACCACGGTGAGGTCGTTGAGCGCCCCGCCTACCGTGCCAGCCTGGCCCAGCTGATATGCGAGCGCCGCGTTGGCGCCCAGGGCGAGGTTACCGTTGATGGTGAGCGTGCCCGCCGAAGCGCCCGGGCTGAGCGTACCGCCGTCGGCGACCGTGACATTGCCGCCGATCGTTCCGGTACCACCGAGCGTGCCGCCGTTCAGTACGTTGGTGGCACCGGTAGCTGCGGACTGGTCGCCATTGATGAGCAAGGTGCCTCCCTGCACCGTTGTGGCACCGGTATAGCTGTTGCCGGCGGTGAGCGTGGTCGTGCCGCTGCCGAGCTGCGTTACGCCGCCCACGCCTGAGACCTGACCATCGAACGCATGGTCATCGGAATGGTTGAAGGCCAGCGTGCCGTTATTGATCACGTCACCGAGTATCGAGCCAGTCGTGCCGCCCTCGCCAAGCTGCAACGTGCCATCGGTGATGGTCGTCCCGCCGGTATAGGTGTTGTCGCCGGCCAGCACCAAGGTGCCAAGGTCCGACTTGGTCATGCCGCTGCTGCCGGTGAGCACCGAGGCTATCGTGGCCGTCATGCCCGCGCCGTCCGTCGTGCCATCGCCCACACGGATGACCGGAGCGGACCCAGTTAGCGCGATGGCATCGCCCTCGACGCGATAACCGTCGGTGGCGAACTGCATGCCGGAGCTGTTGATGTCACCCAGGCTGGCATCGACGGTCACCCGGCCAGCGGCACCGGCAAAGATCGCAAACGTGCTGTCCTGATAGGAGGCATTGACGCTGCCGTCAACGAGCGTCCAATTGTCATTGCCCGTGGCGTTCTGCCACAAACCGTCGCCACCTTGCACCTGGCCATCACCACGCGCACCATTGCCGTCCCAGAAGTTCACCGACAAGCCGTTGGTATTGACCAGGTTCACCTGCTGGGCAATCGAGGTCTGCAGGAAATAGTCCGGTGACGGCACCGAACCAATGTTCAACCCGTTGTCGGTGAGCGCACCGCCGTACCCGATGATCCGGTAGATGCCCGGGTCGAAGCTGCCACCCGGCGGCACCGAGACATTGAGCGTGCCGTCGAGCGTCAGGTCGCCGCTTACCTTCACCAGGTCGTTGAGCGGGCCGCCGACCACATTGGCCTGCCCGAGGTTGATATTGAGGTTGGACGCATCGCTCAGGGCCATGCTTCCCTTCACGGTCAGCGTACCTGGAGCGCTGCCCACGTCGCCCGGGCTGAGCGTACCGCCGTCGGCAATGGTGACGTCGCCGCCGATGCTGCCCTTGCCGCCGAGCGTCCCGCCGCTGTCGACCGAGGTCGCACCCGTCGCTGCCGTCTGGTCGCCATTGATGAACAGGCTACCGGCGCGCACCGCGGTCGGGCCAGTGTAGGTGTTGACACCGCTCAGCACCGTGGTGCCGCTGCCCTGCTGCTCCACCGCGCCGACGCCGGAAACGACGCCTGCGAGGGCGAGGCTGTCGGAACGATCCAAGACCAGCGTGCCGTTGTTGACGACATTGCCGACGATCGAACCGGTGGTGCCGCCGTTGCCTAGCTGCAGTACGCCGCCGGTGATGGTGGTGCCGCCGCTGTAGGTGTTGTCCCCGGCAAGCACCAGCGCGGCGCTGTCGATCTTGTTCAACGCACCGGCGCCGGTAATCGTTCCGGTCAGCGTCGCATCAACCGTGGTATCGAAGGTGCCGCCGCCGCTACCGAGCGTCATATCTCGGGCCGAAGTAAGCGCGCCCGTGTTTTTCAACGTACCGCCATTCAGCGACACCGCACCGGCTGCGTCGCCGAGATTACTGTCGTTGTTGACGGAGACGATGCCGCCGTTGATGAACGTACCACCGGCATAGGTGTTGGCGCCTGAGAGAAGCAGCGACCCCGTACCGATCTTGGTGAGCGCACCGGCGCCACTGATGGCTCCGCTGGCAATCATGATGACCGGCGTATCGATCGTGCCGCCACCCTGGTTGAGGGTGATGCTGCGCGCCGTGACGAAATTCCCCCCGCCAGTCCGCAGCGTGCCACCGTCGAAGCTGAGCGTGCCTGTGGTATTGCCCAGGCTCGTATTACTCGATGCCTGCAGCACGCCGCCATTGATCGCCGTGCCGCCGGTGTAGATGTTAATGCCGCTCCGAAGAATCAGCGTGCCGAGATCCTCCTTCACCAGACTGCCGGCACCATTGAGCGAAGCGGTGATGGTCGCCGTCATGTTCGCGCCATCGGCGGTGCCATCGCCGACGCGGATCACATCCTGCCCGGCGGCGAGGGTGATCCCGGCCCCGGTACCCGTGACGGTATAGCCGTCCACCGCAAACTGCATGCCGGAACTGGTCACGGCACCAAGGGTGTTGTCCACCGTCACCGTGCCCGGTGCACCCATGAAGACGGCGAACTCGCCGTCGGTATAGGGCGCGTTGAGTTGGCCAGTCTGGTCGGCCCAGTTGTCGTTGCCCGCGCTGTTCTGCCAGACGCCGGTGCCACCATCAATGGTGTTGTTGGCGTGCCCGTTCGGGCCATCCCAGAAGTTGAGCGTGAGCCCGCTGCTGTTGAGCAGGTTCACCTGGTTCGCGACGGACGTCTGCACCTGATACGTGCCGGCCGGCGTGGCACCCAAGGTGAGGCCGCTGCCGGAGAGCGCGCCGTCGTAGCTGATGATGCGATACAGGCCCGGACCAAAACTGCCGCCCGGCGTGGCCGACACATTGAGTGTGCCGTTCAGATCAAGGTTGCCGTGCACCACGGTGAGATCGTTGAGCGCGCCGCCCACTACGTTGGGCTGTCCGAACTGATAGTTGAAGACGGAAGTGGGAGCCGCCGCCAGGTTGCCATTGAGGGTGAGCGTGCCTGCCGCGTCCGTATCGCCCGGGCTGAATATGCCGCCGTTGTTCACCCGCACGTTGCCGCTGATAGTGCCGGTACCGCCCAGCGTCGCGCCGCTCGCCACCAACGTACCGAGGACGGCGCCGGATTGGTCGCCGTCGATCAGCAAGGTGCCCGCGTTCACGGTCGTCGCGCCGTTGTACGTGTTGTTGCCGGTGAGCACGGTGGTGCCGCTGCCACTCTGTGTCACGCCTCCCGTGCCAGAGATCAAACCGCCAAACGTATAGACGTCCGAACGGTCGAACGCCAGCGTGCCGTTGTCCGACACGTTGCCCACGATGGAGCCATTTGCGCTGCCATTGCCCAGCTGCAGTGTGCCTGCATTGATCGTGGTGCCGCCGGTATAGGTTTCGGTGGCGGTGAGAATGGTGGAACCGGTACCCGATTGCTGCACCTTGCCCGCGCCGGAAATGACGCCGTTGAGCGTCATGGTGTCTGAACGATCGAAACCCAGCGTGCCGGCGGTATCCACGATCACCGTGCCACTGGCGATCGAGCCACTGTTGCCGCCATTACCCAACTGCAACAAGCCGTCATTGACCACGGTATTACCCGTGTAGGTGTTAGTCCCGGTCAGCAACCAGGTACCCGCATCATTCTTGGCCAGCGTGGTGATGCCGCCAGGGCCATCGATGATGGTACCTCCCATGGTGTTGTTGCCGGTGTTCGTGCCGCCAAGTCCCAGCGTGCGATTGCCGCTGCCGGTGTACGCGGCCGAACCGGTATTGGCGAAATCGATCGCGCCGGTGCCCGATGATTCGATCACGCTGGTACCCAGCGAAAGCGTGAACAGGCGATCGGTGGTGTCGCCCGTACCGGTGTAGCGTAAGGTCGCGCCATTGCCGATCAACAGGTTGGCGGCGGCATTCGACGACGAGCCGATGCTGCTGGCCTGTCCGCCATCGGTCAGGTGATCGACACCAAGCACGCCGCCGGAGATCGCGGTGACGCCGGTGTAATTACTCGCGGCATTGCGAAGAATCCAGGTGCCGACACCGGTCTTGCTGAGCGATGTCTTGCCGGTGCCATTGTCTGTGATCTGCGCTGAAAGGCTGTTGTTGTCGGCGCTGGTGCCGGTGAGCGTGACCGCCTGGGCCGTGTTGGGCGTGCTGAACGCGATCGCACCGGTGTTGGTGAACTGCACCGCGCCAGTACCGGATGCATCGAGCGCGCTGGTGGCGGATGGTCCGAGTGTGAATAGACGATCGGTTGAATCGCCCGTGCCCAGATACTGGAACGTGCCACCATTAAGCACGAGGTTGCCGGCGGCGGCGCTGGAGCTGCCCATGGAACTGGCGCTGCCACCGTTGTCCAGGCATTCGACGCCAAGGGTGCCGGCGTTGACCGTGGTGGTACCGATGTAGCTGCTGTTGCAACCACTGAAGATCTGCTTATAGGCGCCGCCCTTCACAATGGCGCCCGTCCCCAGGATCGCGCCAGCGTAGTCGGCAGTGCCCGTGCTGGCGGCGTTGAAGGACAGGGTCGCACCACTCAATTGCACGTTACCGCCGGTCGTACCACCACCGGTCAGTAAACGTATCGTATTGTCGAACCCGTTCAGGTCCAGCAGCGCACCGGCGGTATCGTCCATCTGGAAATTGCCCGTGCCAAACAACTGGCTGGCGCCCGCACGCAAGATGCCGCCGCTGACCCGCGTACCCCCCGAATAGGTGTTGTTGGCGTGGGTCAAGACCAGCGTGCCGTCGCCCTGCTTGATGAGAACACCGGGACCCTGGATCAAGCCGCTGTCGGTGAGCGTCGTGGCCGCATTGGTGATATTGAGCGCCCCGTTTGCCGACAACTGCATGCCACGGTCGATGCTGACCGTCGCACCGGTATAGGAAAGAACACCGCCGCCGAACGTCAGGTTCGTCGGGTCGGCGGTGGAAGCACCAATGCCACTGTTCTGACCGCCATTGGCCAGGCAGTCCGTGATGATCATGGAGGAGAAGATGTTGGTCGCGCCGGTATAACTATTGTTGCAGCCGCTGAACGTTTGCGACGTGCCGGAAAACGCGCTCACTGAGCCCGCGCCGCTGATGCTGCCGGTGAATGTGCCGGTGCCCCGCAACTGCAGCACGCCGGTATTGCCGAGGGTGAGGTTGCCCGCGCCATTGAGCCCGGTGACCCAGACCGCAAAGCCGTTGAGGTCCGCGGTCGCGCCGGCATTGACCGTCAACTGGCCGGCACCCGCACCGGTCGCGAGCCCACCGAACGCCTGGCTTGATCCCGCACGCAGCGTGCCAGCGTTGACCGTATTGCCACCCGTGTACGTGTTGGTGCCGGTAAGCACGAGGGTGCCCGCACCGTCCTTGACCAGGGAGCCGCTGCCGACCACGGTACCGTCAACCGTCAATGTCGTGCCAGCTTGATCGACGGCCACATGGCCGGGACCGCCGCCCAGCGTGAAGCCGCGGTCGATATCCACCGTTCCGCCGGTATATTCCAGGCCGCCTCCGGACTGCAACGCAAGGCTGCTCGAATCGCTGGTCGCGGCGCCAAGGCTGCTTGCCTGTCCACCATCGGCTAGCGTGGCCACGGACAGCAGGCCCCCGCTGACCGTCACCGGTCCCACGAAATCATTGCCGGCGTTGGTTAACGCCAGCGTACCCGTGCCGCTCTTGATGAAGCCGGCATCGTCCGGGCTGGTCACCTGGCCGCTGAACGAGAGCACCGTGGTTCCATCGACCTGGACCGCGCGCGATGGGCCGCCATTGACCAGTGTGAAGCCGCGATCCGTGGAGGCGGTGGCACCGATGTAATGCAGCGAGCCGTTCTCGATCACCAGATTGGACGGGTCGGCCGATGACGCACCGATCGCGCTCGCCGCGCCGCCGTTGGCGACGCTGCTGATATTGAGCGTACCGCCGCTCACCGTGGTGCCGCCGGTATAGGTATTGGTGCCGTTCAACGAAACGGCTCCGGTGCCTGATCCCCCCGAGACGAAACTGGTGGCACCGCCGTTATCGACGATAGTTGAAGTGATATGGAAATTACCGCCGCTGTTCTGCAGCACGCCCAGCGGGCTGCCGCCCGAGCCGCCGGTAATCGATCCGCCCTGGATGGTTTGGCCGGCGCCCGCTACGGTCGGGGTGATGATAATGCTGCCATCCACACTGAGCGAATTTGCAGCTCCGATACTCACGATGGAATTCGCCAGGGCGGTGTATTTGAGCCCTCCGAGCGCGACATTGCCGGCCACCGTTCCGAAGTATCCCGTGTTGGTCGCTCCGCCTTCGTCGCTGACGATGTCACCGTTCACCCAGGTGCTGGCGTCGTCCTTGTCCGCATAGGCGGTGAACGCGGTGATCACCCCGCCGGTCACCTGCGCGTAGTCGGTACCATTGACGGTCGCCCAGCCACCAAGCGCGCCGTCGGCGTGCGTGGTGGTGATGGTACTGCCGGTGTTGAAACCGAAATCGACAAGGCCACCGCTTCGATTGATCCCCCCAAGCCCAACGTTCAAGGTGTGGCCGCTGGCCGCCGTCGCATTGATGCGGTTGCTGCCAGCAGTGACGTTCAGGCCGTTGAAGCTTTGGCTATCGGCTGCTGCACCGCCCGTGATGGTCAGCGCGCCGCCGTTGAGGTTGAGCGCGGAAGCGCTGCCGATGATATTGCTCGTCGGTGCGCCGGCCGCTGCGAAGTTCAGTGCCAGCGTGCCGCCACCGATGGTGGTGTCGCCGCTGTAAGTGCTGGCGCCGGTCAGCGTTTGCGTACCCGCGCCGAGCTTGGTCAATCCGCCCGTGCCGACGATGGCGCCGGCGTACGCCGTGCTGCCGGAGGTGGATTTGAGCGTGAGCGTGCCGCTGCCCAGGTCCACGCTGCCACCGGTACCGGCTAGCGAGGGCGCCGTAATGTCCTGGCTGTTGAGATCGAGCGTACCGCCATTGACGACCACCGCCTTGGTCGTGCCGAGGGCCTGGTCGGAACCGGCGATCAACGTACCGCTCTGCACGGTAGTGGTACCGGTATAGGTGTTGTTGCCGTCAAGCTCCCAACTGCCCGCGCCATTCATGGTCACGCTACCAGGCCCGGAAACGATGCCCGACAGCACGTTGGGCCCGGCAAAACTGCCACCGAGTGTCAGCACGCTGGCGGCAGCAGCCGTCGTGGCGGTGCCTGAAAGAGAAAGCGCACCGGTGCCATCGTTGTCGATCACGCTGGCACCTGTGACCGAGAATGCACGATCCGTGCTGGTCAGGCCGCCGATATAACTCAGTGTGCCATTGCTCAGCGAGATGCCACCCGCCGTGCCGGTACCGAACGAGCTGTTGGTGCCAGCGACCGCCAGGACCGGGGCAACGACGGTGATGTTGGTAATGCCCGAGCCGCCGAGATAGGTGTTCGATCCGCCGAGTGTGATGGTGTGTCCTGCGCCACCGGTGTACACGACCTGGCGAGTGGAACCAGCAGAACTGATCACGCCGAGCAACTGCATATCGGCAGAGCTCGCATTGAAGTTCATCCCTTGCGTCCCCCCGCCGGCAACGATGCCTCCGCTGAGAATCAGGGCCCCGGTCCCAAAGTTCGCCAGCTGGTTGCCGCCACTGGACGTATTGTTGAACTGCCAATCGCGGTTGGAACTGTCGCCGTCGCCACGGTAAACCAAGGTGCCGCCCAGACCACCGCCGGCCACCACCAGGATCGTGCCGTTCGCCTCCGTGGTAGGCGCACCCAGTGAACTGGCCTCACCGAGATTGCCCACCGACGTGAAGTTGTAGGTACCACCGGTGTAGAAAGTCGTCGCACCGGTGTAGTCGCTGGCGTCATTGCTCAGGGTCACACCGCTGGCAAGATCGAGACCACCCGTGCCAGTAAAGCGCGCCGAACCGACACCCACACCACGCGCGACCACAACGCCTGTGATGGTGATATTGCGGGTCGCCGCCAATGCGCCGGTGGCGGTCAGGGCGGTTCCCGTGGCCATCACCACGTTGTTGCCTGCAGCTCCCAGGGAGGCGTCAGTGGCGACAACCATCGTACCCGCCGTCAGGTTGACATCGCCGGTGAACGTGTTCGTACCGTTGAGCGTCAGCCCGCCGGCACCGCTCTTGGTTAGTCCGACGTTGCCAGCGATCACCGAGTTAATGGTGGCTGCGACGCCATTGCCCGTGGAAATGGTCGGAGTCGTGCCCGCCAGGGTAAGCGTTCCGCCATTGAGCGCGAACCCGGTTAGGTTGAATGTCAGGTTCTGCGCCGTGATCGGCGCGCCCAGCGTGACCGTGCCTGCGGTCCCGGTGAAAACGGCATTATCGAAAGCCGCGTTGTTCCAGGTCACGAACGGCCCGGCAACGCCGTCGCTGGCGCTGTTGAAGAGCGCAGAGGTGGTATCCCACGTACCGGTACCACCGTTACCGGCCGATCCACCGTTGACGTCCCAGTACCGGTCGGCGGAAAGCGCCGGCGCGGCATAGAGCGAGGCCAGTCCCATCAACACGCCAACGCGAAGCGTCCATGTGCCGTGTGACCTGCGCGCCGATGATGATCGCTCGTCGACCGCCCGCGCCGCAGCGCGCCCGCGTCCCTTGCCGTGCTTCCCGGCGAGTTCGGAAGCCACCATCCATGTGTTCAGCGCCCTGGACCAGACGATGCGAAATACGCGGTTCATCAATTTCCCCTGTCGAGGGCCGAAGGGGGTTCTCCGGCCAAATAGCCGCTGACAGGCGCAAACCGATACCCGGTGCCTGCCCGCGGCGTCCTACAAGAAAGACAGGCGAAAGGGTATGCAACCAACGGCCGGGGGAATCGGCGTGACGTCTCCTTTCGTTCGGCATGGCGTCTCTTTCGAACGCCGCGCTGTGTCGGGGCTACGTTGACCCGCCCGACAGACGTGCGATCCAGGCCGGCACGTCCACGGCTTTCCGCGCCAGTTCCGGCGTCTTGACGCCATGTGCCCTGGCTTCGCTGGGCGTCACGCCGAAGCGGGCCCGGAAACTTCGCAGCAATTGGTTGCTGCTGGAAAAGCCAAGGGTATACGCCAGTTCCGTGATCGAACGTGGCGCGCGATCGGTTTGCGTCAATTCACGGTATACGGCATCCAGGCGCATGTCCCGCAACACCTTCGCCACGCCGCCGTCTTCGGCGAAGGCACGGTACAGGTGCGCGCGCGACACGTTGAAGCGACGGCACAGAAAATCCGGCGACAAGTCCAGCAAGTAGATGTTCCGTGCCAGGAATTCCGTGATGCGCTGATGCAGGCCCGCGCCCAGCGGAGAAGCACGAGCGGCGTCGCCGGGTCCATGGTCTTTGAGCGCCGCCGAGACCAAGGTGAGCACGGCTTCCTGCGCCGCCAGGGCCTGCGTGTCCGGCAGGGGCGTGTCGAGCAGGCACAACTCACGCACATACGAAGCAATCAATCGCGTCATGGGCCAGCGCGCTTTAAGCACGGCGCCATGAAGGTTCCGCTTGCCGGCGACAGCCTCCAGTGCCTGCCGCTGCAAGGCCATCGACATCGTCGAACCCGCTTCGATCCAGCCTGTGGCGACCTGCGCAAGATCGAGAATGCAGATGTCGCCCACACCCGCAAGAAGTTCCGGTCCATGGAAGTTGCCCTGGAGCGCGCCGGAGGTCACAAGGTGGAGGCGATAGTGATCAAGATCGCCTTGCTCGGCGATGTCGCGATCACGGCGGCGATGCGGCCGTTCTGGCGTTATCCCGGTTGACGGCGGCGCAGCGGTCCACGTTCGTTTTGAACCGTGGCGCGCCACCTCGAAACTGATATCGCCAGGCTCCTCTGCCTCGGCAATATCAGCGGACATAGATGCATCTTCAGCCACAACGAATCGCCCCCTGTCGGCTATCGATGGCACTAACGGTCCAGCTTCGCGCCATGCGCGAAACCAATTTACTTTGCAAATGCTAACAGGGCAGCCATCGTCGTCATGGAACGCAGATCACAGATCGACCTAGCCCGAAAGTCACGATTCGATGCCCGCCGAAATGCTGCGCGCCGAATTTGTGCATTCCTTGCTGGCCCCATGCGGTGCGCTTGCCTCACCCCCCGTTGGACTGAACCTTGCTCCGCGTGTACTCGCGGGCGATGGCGCGAAGAAGCATGCGGCCTGTCGTTGGATCCCCGTACTGACCGGTCATCTGTGCGCGGATCACCGAGCCTTCGATAACGACCATGACCGCCTCGTGGACGCGCTTTGGGCGGGACAGGCCAAGTCGCCTGGCAAGCTTCTGGATGAACTCACCCAGTTCCGCCTTGTGGTCCAGCACCACTTGGGCGATGAGCGGGTCCTCGTGCGCACCTTCGGCCACCGAGTTCATGAACGTGCAGCCACGAAAATCAGTTTGTTCGAACCAGCTTTCCAGGGTATCGGCTATGACCTCCAGCCCGGCGCCGCGCTTTGCCAGGCGCCTCTCGACCTCCGTGCGGAACCATGCCATCCACTCACCGCTGCGCTTATGAAGGAAGGCCACGATGAGGTCACGCTTCGCCGGGAAATGCCGGTAGAACGACATCTTCGCCACGCCCGATTCGGCAATGATCCGGTCGATGCCGGTCGCGCGCAGCCCCTCGCCTTCGCCGTCGACCACACCGCCCAGGGGCGCATCAACAGCCTGTACATGACGGCCATTTTCTTAGGGGGCGCCCTGGGCGTCATGATCAGCGGCTGGCTGATGGGCCGTTACGGCTGGCCAGGCAACGTCGCCTTCGGCGTGGCGCTGGGCCTCATGGCCGCTGCCTACCACTGGATTCCCAGGCAGGAAAGCGTCACTCACCATCCGAATCGGACCGCCCATCGAACACCCGCTCACCGGACCGATCGACCCGGGTGAGGCTCGCCTTGTCCCGGGTCGACAGGTGTAGGATTGTCGAGGCATCAATCCCAGCCCATGCCGCGTCCGTCGCGGCCGCCAGGAGGAAACCGCGCATGACCACGTTGCGTGTGAACGGGGAGGACCGCGAGGTCGACGTGCCGGGCGACATGCCCCTGCTCTGGGTGCTACGGGATGTGGTGGGCCTGACCGGAACCAAGTTCGGTTGCGGCATCGCGCAGTGCGGGGCATGTACCGTGCATCTGGATGGCAAGCCCGTTCGCTCCTGCCAATTGCCCGTGTCGTCCATAGGCGGTCGTGCCATCACCACGATCGAGGGCATCGGTACGACGCCAGAGGGGCAAAAGGTGCAGCAGGCATGGTTGGCACTGGATGTCGTCCAGTGCGGCTACTGCCAGTCCGGACAGATCATGTCGGCCGCCGCCTTGCTGGCACGCACACCCTCCCCCAGCGATGCGGACATCGACGCAGCCATGGCCGGCAATATTTGCCGCTGCGGCACCTATGTGCGCATTCGCCAGGCTATCCACCAGGCCGCTACCGGTAAGGTTTTCGGGCTCCAGGTAATTGTCGACGGGAGCCCGGCATGAACACCCGCACAAACAACGACCGGTTCGATGCAGGTCGTCGCACCGCGTTGAAGAGCGCCGGGACGGGTCTGGCCGTGGCATTCCTGTGGACGGCCGGGATGGGTCCCGCGTACGCCGCCATGAACGCACGCCGTCAGGATGCCGATCCCGCCGTGGCTGCCGCGGACGGCAATCCCCCATTCGCGCCCAATGCCTTCATTCGGGTGGGGGCGGATGGCAAGGTCCGTTTGGTCATGCCGGCGGCAGAAATGGGCCAGGCCATCTATACAGGCATCGCCATGATGCTCGCCGAAGAACTTGGCATCGGCCTGGACCAGGTCGCCATCGAGCATTCGCCGCCCAGCGATGCGCTGTACGGCCAGCCCTTGCTTGGTGGGGGCCAGATAACCGGTGGCTCCACCAGCACGCGCGGTCAGTGGCAGGTTTTGCGCGAAGCCGGTGCCGTGGCTCGCGAAATGCTTATCGCTGCGGCAGCTGCACAGTGGCACGTCGAGCCCTCCGGCTGCACGGTGTCGCGCGGCATCATCACCCATGGCCCTTCTGGTCGCCATCTGGGCTTTGGCACGGTGGCGACGGCAGCCGGCAAGCTGCCGCAGCCGGCGACGGTGAAGCTCAAGGAGCGTAAGGACTTCACCCTGATCGGCAAGCCACTTCGTCGCGTGGACTCGCCCGACAAGATCAATGGTGGCACCCAGTTTGGCATCGACGCTAAGGTGCCGGGCATGAAGATTGCCGCGGTACGCACCAGTCCGGAACTCGCTGGCAAGCTCGGCCCGGTGGATGATTCCGCGGCGCGGAAGATCCCGGGCGTCATCGACGTGCTGAAACTCGACAATGCGGTGGCGGTGGTCGGCGAGCACTACTGGGCTGCCCAGCGCGGCCTTGAATCGCTGGACATCACGTGGCTGCCGGGAGTGAACGCAAAGCTCGATACGCAGGCACTGATCGACGGGCTGAAAAAGAGCTCCCGGGACGGTCCTGCGCTGGTGGGTCGCAAGCCCAAGGGCGAAGCGCCGACGGGCGGCAAGCAGGTCGACGCAGAATACATCACTCCCATGCTGGCGCATGCGCCCATGGAACCCCTCAACGCTACCGTGCATGTCACGCCAGGCAAGTGCGAGATCTGGACGGGCACGCAGGTGCCCACGCGTGTCGTGGCCGAGGCATCACGTATCTGCGGGATCCCCGCCGATGCCGTTACGTTGCATACCCAGTACCTGGGCGGCGGTTTCGGCCGGCGCCTGGAAACCGACCAGGTCGAACAGGCGGTGGCTTTCGCCAGGCAGGTCAGCTACCCGGTGAAGGTAATCTGGAGCCGCGAGGAAGACATCCGCAACGACCGCGTGCGCCCGCTTTACTTCGATCGCATCTCCGCGACACTGGGTGATGATGGCCGGCCCACTGCCTGGCATCATCGCATCACCAGTGGCACCGTGCTGGGTCGCTGGATGCCCGGCGCCTTGGGCAAGGACGGCATGGACAGTGACGCTATCGAATGCGCGGCCGACCTGCCCTACTCCATTGACTACGCCCTGGTGGAGTGGATTCGCCACGACATGCCACCCGGGCTTGTCGTTGGCTGGTGGCGCGGCGTCGGCCCCACGCACAACCTGTGGGTCATCGAAGGTTTCGTCGACGAACTGGCTCACGCCGCCGGGAAGGATCCAGTGGCCTATCGCCGCGCAATGATGCCCAAGGGCTCACGCGCTCAAGGTGTACTGGACCTGGCAGCATCGAAGATCGGCTGGGGCTCGCCACTGCCGGCGCGCTGTGGCCGGGGCATTGCTGTCGGCTCGCCATTCGGCAGCCACGTGTGCCTGGCGATGGAGGTGGAAGTTTCGCCAGAAGGCGTGGTGAAACTGCGAAAGGCCGTGGCCGCCGTCGACAACGGCATCACCATCAACCCCAGTTCGGTCAAGGCGCAGATCGAGGGTGGCGTGTTGTTCGGCCTGAGCGCCGCGATGTTCAACGGCATCACCCTTGAGAAAGGCGTGATCGAGCAGAGCAACTTCAACGACTACCGCAACCTGCGTATCAACGAGGTGCCCCTGGTTGAAGTCCACCAGGTGGAAAGCGACGAGGTGCCCGGTGGTATTGGCGAGGTCGGTACCGCCATAGCGGCGCCGGCCCTGGCCAACGCCATCTTCGCGGCCACCGGTATCCGCCTGCACCAGTTGCCGGTGTCGCGTACTTCGCTTGCGCAGTCGAACGACGGCAAGGAGGACGCGGCATGAAACGGTTCTGGAAACGTCTCCTGGTCGTCGTGGTCGTACTGTTCGTCGTTGGCGTGGGCGCATTCTTCTGGCTGACCCGCACCGATCACTCCGACGGCACCGCTCCTGCCCTTGCAGGCGCGCCATCTGGGGCAGACCCCGTCGCCCGTGGCGCATACCTGGCGCGCGCGGCAGATTGCGTCGCATGCCACACCACCCCGGACGGCAAGCCCTTCGCGGGCGGCCTCGCCTTCAAACTTCCTTTTGGCACCATCTATTCATCCAACATCACGGCGGACCCGGAAACAGGCATCGGCCGGTGGTCCGACGATGAGTTCGTACGCGCGGTGCGCGAGGGCATCCGCAACGATGGCAAGCACCTATATCCCGCCTTCCCGTACACCTCATACACCGAGTTGAGCCGGAGCGACGTACTGGCGATCAAGGCGTGGCTCTTCACCCAACCGAAGATTCGCCAGCCCAACCTTCCCAATGAGCTGGGATTCCCGTTCAACCAGCGCTGGGCGATGGCGTTCTGGAATGCGGCGTTCTTCCGCAGCCATCGTTTCCAGCCGGACGCTTCCCGGCCACCTTCCTGGAACGCCGGCGCCTACCTGGCAGGCGCACTGGGTCATTGTGCGGAATGCCATACGCCGCGCAACTTTGGCTTTGGCCTGAAACATGGCGACGCACTCGCGGGCGAGGTTGTCCAGGGGTGGCGCGCGTACAACATCACCTCCGACGGCATGCACGGGCTCGGTCAGTGGTCCGATGCCGCGATTGCCAGTTACCTCAGCACCGGCCATGCCGATGGCCACGCGTCGGCCTCGGGCCCCATGGGGGAGGCGGTCGAGCACAGCCTGCAATACCTCCGGCCCGAAGATACGGCGGCGCTCGTCACCTGGTTGCGTGGCGTGCCTGCCCGTGACGGCAAGGATCCCATCGTGGTGAACGCGCGGCCGAAGGCTGTGCTGGCTTCGGGTGACCGCGCTCCAGCCGGCGACAACGCGGCAACGGCCCTGGGCTCTGAGTTGTTCGAGGGTGCATGCGCGAGCTGTCACCAGTGGAACGGTGCCGGCCAGCAGACACCCTATGCGTCGTTGGCCGGAACACGTGGAGTCAACGATCCGAAGGGCGCCAATGTCACCCAGGCGATATTGCACGGCGTGAAGATGCGCATCGGCGAAAACGACATTTACATGCCAGCCTTCGGACATGCCTATAGCGACGCCGAGGTGGCGGCGCTGGCAAACTATGTCATAGGGCACTTTGGTGACAAGCGCGGCGAGGTGACGCCCAAAGACGTGGCGGTGCGCCGGACACTATAGGTACTGGCGAAAGCGGCGCCTTCAGTCACTATCCGAATCCGACTCTGCCTCGTACCCGAACCCGGCGCCGGACTTGAATGTGTGTTTGGTCTGCGCAAGTTTGGCTGTCGACTTGCGCACCTGCTTGGGCTGGGATTCGTAGCGGCTCTTCCAGATCTTGCCCGGCTCGCTGCCGAAATCCACGTCGTGCCCTTCGGATTTGGTATGGCTCATGCGACCTGAACAGGTCAGGCACGGGCGCATCTTGCCCCCGATAACCGTCCGTGTCTTGTGCCCGCTGGTCTCCAGCAGGTCCATGAATTTTTCCTCGACGTGACGCCCTTCCTGGGTGCGGTCGCTGTGCACGATAAACACCCTGCCCTGGCTCTTGAAGGCGTCCTTCACGGCCTTCTTGTCGGTCATGTTGAGATATTCCGGCGCCACGTCCCGCAGAAGTTTGGCGGAGTACGCCGCTGATGAGCGCGAGGCCGCGTCCGCGCCCTTGCCTTTCTTTACCCATTTCTTTTGCCCGCTCTCGTCGAACATGCGGGACTCCAGCTTGCTGGCATGCCGGCTGGTAATGCGGCCGCCCGCGGATTTCCTGGTGGCAAAGTAACTTTTTTCCACCAGCGCCTTGCGCGTCCTGTCCTGGTAGGACAGCGTCTTATGGAGGGTGAGTGCAGTGTCGTCTTCGTTGCTGCCGATGAAGATGTTGGTGCCGGCGCGCATCATCTGGATTTCAACCGGGTTATCAAGGCCTTTCTTTTTTGCCCTGTCCTTGGCGTGGAAATACAGCCGGGTGGAGATATGGCGGAACAGCTGCCTTTCACGATTGCCCGAATAACTCCTTGGCGCGATGGTCTTGATACCTTTCCTGGACTGAAAACCAGCCTGCGAAGCGCCACTGCCCTTTACGTGCGGAGCGATCGCGTTGTCCCAGGACGTGCTGCCTTTGATCTTAGGCATGAAGGTAGCCTCGATGATGATGGTTGAAACGATTCACAACCGTATTCACAGCTTTGCATTCTTGCGTGCAACCTGGAACGCGCGACTGCGGGCCAAATGAAGCGGTTGCAAACGCTTGGTGCCCACCCATTTGCTGAATTCGGCGGTCATGTCCCGGCGTGCTTCGTACGCGTCGCCGGCCCTGGCCATCCAGGTGAGTAGACGTTTGTTGGCCTGGCTCTGGGTCGCGGGAAAACCGGTGCCGTAGGCCTCGGGATGCCACTGGATGCCCATCACCGGCGCCCCGTGCCGGCTTTCAAAGGCTTCCACGCTCTGCTTGCTCACTTTGCCAGGCTTGTTGAGGTACGGCGGGTCGTGGGGCGTACCCCCGCGGGCGCTTACCGTCAGAAGCGGTGCCTTCTCCGGCCCTATTCTGGTAACGCCCTTCAGGCGGCCGGGACGCTGTTCTTCCGCGACAGCCCAGTGAGCTGTGTTGACCTTGTCCGGCGTGAGTTGATGATCGTCTTTGAACACGCTGGACAACATGGTGCCGGGCTGCACCTGCACACCATGCTCACTGGCAACCTTGGCCACCACGCCCTTGGTGGTCAGGTAGGGCATGATCCTCGTCTGGTGCGTCTTTGGCTTCACTCCGCGGGTGCTTCCCCCATAGGATTCAAGTACCCGCCATGACCCGCCGCAGATGCCGAGCACCGGGCGCCCAGTCAGCTTTGCCTGTTTCAATAGCTCCTTCTCGTGTGAGACACGCCGGCCGTGACGCACGGCGGCGCTGCCTTCTGGGACATGCTCGCGATTGCGCGGCGTTTCCGAGTCCAGACCGTAGTTGCCGCCCGGAATGAACAACAACCCTTTACCAGGATGAGTGTCCGAATCGGGGCGTCCGCCGGGCAATTCGCCTTTGTATCGGCCCTTGGTTTGCTCCCCGGGCGCTTGCAGGGTCGGCGTCACGCCCTGGTGATGGCTGATCTCCGTCGAACGCCCGGTCGTGCTGCGGATGGTGTAGTGATCCCAGAACGCGCCTGCGCCATGTGCATCTTCGCGATGTGAAATCGTGATGGGCTGACGTTTAATGGGATTGTGCGCAGCCAACTTCATCGATACTTCGCTGCTTCTTAGCTTGCGGGCACCCTCACTGTGTATCGGTCCCAGCGTCGTCCCGTGCCTGTGCTCGAAGCCCTTCGTGCCGTAAGGGCCCGCGACGATCCCGCCGCGACTGAGAATGTCTTCCCGGGTCGAGGATTCCTGCCGCTTGGGTCGGAGGCGAATCACCCGGCCTTGCGGCTTGGCCTTAACGAAACCCAACACCTGCTGCTTCGGATCTTCGTATTTTCGATGCGCCATGGCGGATCCTTTGGAGATGCCTGCAATAAATGATGTGGTTTGTCATTTTTCGTGGCTATTGGGGCGAACGCGACGTTCCGGCTCAGGGCGGTGGTTCACTCCTTGACCGGGGCCCATGTCCAGTTTCGGTTCTTAGGCATATCGATGTTCCTTCGTTGGGCATGACGGGCGTTTTCTTGATCCTCATTGCCCACGGCTATTGGGTGGTGCGACCGCTGGGAGCACTCGCGCGTCGCTCAAGGAGCGCTGCCGGCGCCCAGTCGTATTGGTCTTGGTTGCCATCTGGTTCAACGACTTCGTGGTGAGGTCGCGCGTATCGGACTCGACCGACGTATTGACCGATGGCTTGAACCAGGCGTGATGCAGGTCGCTGCGGAACGCTTCCATCGCCGTGTGCGGCTGGTTGCCGTGCGAAGCCAGGTAGCTGCGGATCACCGGCGGCACCATGCCCTGCAGGCGGTTGTCGCCATGCATGACCGATCCCACCTCCCACTTCTTGCGTTCGCGTTCTTCCTGCACGTGGTCCACCAGGCTGTCGAACGTGGCCGGCTGGCGCAGGTCGTTGTTGCCGGTCAGGGCTGCGTATCGCGCCGTGGGCAGCGCCGCCACATGCGGCTTGGCCAGGTTCAGCCGCGTCGAGGGATCGGACATGTGCTTGATGGTTGCCAGCGCGCCCATCACCGCGGTATCGAGGAAGCGGTCGGGTGATGCCATGTCCTGCACCGACCGGGTTACCGCCGACTCGCGGATGCCATCGCGCCCATTACCGATCTGGCCGTTGCCGTGGCCGGTGGTAATGGCGCCGGCAGTCCCTCCGACCGCCGCGGACTTGATCCCCGGCGTGTGCCCGGCGATGGGTGGCCAGGCGCCGGCCGCAGCAGCAGGATTCGGCGGCGGGTTGTACCAGACAAGATCGGCGTTGCGCGAGCGCACCTCGAAGATATCCTTCGCAGCCCGCTTGCGAATACCTACCCAGTTGGCACGCGTGTTGAGCACGCGCGTGGCGATATTCTCGTCCAGTCCGATGCCAACGAAGGTCGGTACGGCACCCGGCCGGTTGGTCAGGATGTTCTGCGCCGTCACCCGCACGTTGCCGCCGTACTGGCCGGCGACACCGGCGTTGTGCTTGGCCCATTGGGCCCATGGAGTGCGGCGCACCTTCAGCTGAGCCCTGACAGCAGGATTCAGGCCCTTCCGGGCAAGCTTGCCCATCCTCTGCGCCTGCGGGGCAGGACGTCCTGAGGCATAGAAGCGCCAGGCATTGCGCGTCCGGGTAAAGGCATGGCGAAGCGTCAGTTTATCGTCGGCGTGTGAAGGCATGGGCGCCTCGCGCAGGGGTGCCCGGCAGCGGCCGGGATTCGTGTCGATCGCCGCGCGGCATCACAGCGGCGTGAACGTCAGCTTGTGATAGGTGCGGGTATTGGTGGTGAGGTCCTTGACGCTGGTCATGTATGTACGCCCAGTCGGCTGTCCTGCATTGCTGTAGTTCTCCTTCACGATCAGGCCGGCGCGATTCCTGAGGGGGTTGTTGTCTCCCGGCGCCGTGACGTCCTTGATCAACCTGGCGACCCGGTTCTCTATCCTTTTGTGGGCGCTCAGGTTGATCCTACTTCTTTCGTTGGCCAGGTTGCCCGGGACGCTCGGGCCGCCAAACCTGTCCGATACCAAGTGCGCCTTGTGCACGCCGGCCGGCACGTAAGCCGGGTTGACCACGCCGATGCCAGCCAGGTTGTCGCGGGCTGCTCCCGGCCGGCGCGTGCGCAGCTTCGCGGACACGTACACCTTCTTGACGCCACCGCCCACGCCCGGATAGTTGCTCTGCCGCTGCCCGAAGCGATTGACCCGGTTGAGGTTTGCCTTGGTCTTGAATGCCCGGTACCGGGGCTGATCGATCTGGGCATAGTGGATCCTGCCGATCGTGGTGTTTCCTTGTTTAATGTCTTTGCGTGTCCAAGCAGGCATATACGTGTCTCCTCGTTAGTGGACGTCAGGCGTCCGTGTCGCCCCCGGGCAGTTCGAAAATATCGACCCGCCCTCCACCTTTCAGGAACACTTCCCGATACAGCTCCGCCGCATTCATTCCGCCCCACGCCACGGCGCGGCGGATCAGGTACGGCACCGGGCTGTGCGGTTCCACTTCCATAAGGTAGTCGCCGATTTCGGCCAGCATCTGGTAGGCGCGTTCGCGCTCGCCGAACATATCGGTAGTGCGGCGCTGGTCACCTTCTTCTTCGGTGTCTTCATCCGCATCGCCACCGGAAGCAGCCGGCGGCGATGCCGCGGGTCCGCGCCGGGTCAGCTCGCCCCGCAGCAGCGCCTCAATACGGGCGAGCAAGTCGTCCAGCTTGCTTAGCGAAGGCGTTTCCGGGCCCAACCGGCCGCGTAGCGTCTGCTCGAATGCAGTGATGGCGGCGCGACCGTCGCCCACCGCTGAATATTGTTCGTGCAGTGCTTTGGCACTGACGTGTGCCAGTAGCCCGTGCAGATCGTCGAGCGAGGCGGCCTCCCGTGCTTCGTCAGGCAGGTCGCCGTTCACGGCGCGCAGGCGCTCGTGGTAGTGGGCCAATTCCCATTGCGACCAGCTGGCCATGTGGTCGTCGTCTTCAACCAGCGGCAGCAGCGCAACGGTGTTGAGGAGCTTTTCGTTGATCCAGCGCACGATGTTGCAGCGCGCGTCGAAGCCCTCGCCGTCATCGCGTGGATGCAGTGGCTCCCACCACTCCTGGCACAGGCCACGCAGCAACGTAAAGCATGGCGCCAGGGCAACGTACCCGCTCTGGTGCAACTCCGCTTCCAGCACCCACGCGCCCAGTTGCAGATCCTTGCCGACGGTGTCGAGCATGCTGGCAGCCAGTTGTGAAACCTTGGGCCAGTTGGCACGGCGGGGCTCCGTGGCCCATGCGCCCATCGGCAGCGTGGTGTCGTCGTTCTGGCGCAGCTGCTGGATCATGCGGAAGGTCATGCTGCCGCGAGCAGGCACGCCCGTCGGCTGCGGGCCGTCCAGCGGCGAGACGAGCCGCGCCAGGGAAATGCCCAGGCGGCGCTCGAAGTATCCACCGTCGTCGCAGGCGGTCGCGGCCGTGTCCTGCGATGGCTCGGCGTCGATCGCCCTGGCTTGCGCGTACTGGCTCATTGCTCCACTCCAGGCATCACCACAACACGGGCGCCTCACGTGGGAACGTGGGCGCCTCCAGCGACACCGGCGCCTTGGTAGCGGGGTCGGTGCCGGAAAGTTTCAAGGTCAGGTACAGGTCGGCCTGATCGGTTGCCTTGCCACCGCCGGACGCATCGTTGCCGTCCAGTACAGGCACACGGAAGCGAAGCAGACGCTGCCCCGCGTCCAGCGCGTTGGCATCGGCGGGCGTGCCGCGCGCATCGAGCCAGCGCAGCAATGCCCACGAACCACCGGTATCGAATATGGCGTGGTAACCGCTGCTGTGCAGGTCGGGCTGGGCAGCATCGGGCAGTGGCATGTAGCGGGAACGGTCGGCCCATTGCAGGTCCAGCGACAGCGGCGTGCCCACGCTCCAGGCGAAATCATCGTCCGCGCCCGGCCATGCCGCGCCCTGTGCGCCGCCAGCACGCAACGTCCAGCCGATCAGCTGGTTGCTGATGGGTGAATGGTCGGGCAAGGCGCGGAAGCCCACTTTCACCTGCACCGGCAGGCTTTGCGGTTGCGCGGAGAGGTTGCCGGCAAAGAACGCTTCCACCGCATCGAGTTGGTCCAGGAACGCCTTCATCTTCGCCGCGCGCGGGCCGGTTGCGTGCTCAAGCCAGGCCTTGAGCTCCGGCTTCTCCTTGCCGTAGTAGACGAAGAACGCCTTGACCACGGCCGGTGACACCTCGCGCGAGTCGGTGGGCCCGAACGGGTAGCGCCCTGCCAGCTGGTTGTTGAACAGCATGCCGATACGTGCGTAGTGCAGATCGGAACTGGCCTGCCCGCGCCCTGAACAAGCGGCCCTGGCGAGCTTCTCCATCTCGTCGCGACGCGCGGAGAACAAATCGTTGCCCACCGGTGGCGGCGAGTACGCAGCCAGCGTCGCCTCGCAATTGGCATAGGAAAGACTGGACAGTTGCTTCAGGAAGAAATCGTTCAGCTGGGCCACCTGGCCGGCCGGGTCGGCGAACTGCACCGCACGATTCAATTCACTGATGGTGCCGCCCCAGTACGCATCGACCTGGGAATTGATGCGCTGGCTGTTGTTGATGCCCTGGACCTGCCTGAGCAGCGTCACGAACGGCGCGGCGTAACGCGAAAGAACCTGCACGCGCTGCAGCTGACGGTCGAGGTAGCCCTGCAGCACGGGCACCGTGCCCAGGTCGAACAGTGGCGCGGTATCGTCGTCGCCGCTGGCGGGCGGCGGGTTGTACAGGTGGCTGGACGAGGCGAGCGATGACGCGTCGAGCAGCATGCTGGACGCATAGTTCTGCGCGCACTGCCCTATCTCGTCCGCAAGGCTGCCAAAGCCCAGCTGACGCATGCGCTGTTGTGACCGCAGCAGGGGGTCGACTGCCGCGGACAGGCTGGAGCTTTCATCGGACAGCTCGCGGTCCAGCTGCGAGGAGGCATCCAGGCCGGTGTCGACCACCTGGACCTGACTGCGCTGGTTGCGCGCCAGGCTGTCCTGAAGTGCCAATCGCAGCTGGATGCGGGCCAGGCGTTCGTACAGCGGTTGGTCGCCGGTTGCGCCCACCTGCCCCAGCCGCTCGCGGCTGGCAAACTCCTGGTATTCACGCAGCTGGGCCAGCACCCCATCGAAGGTGTTTGGCTGCCATCCGCCGGCGGCCCCGTTGCAGCTGTATGGCAACGGCGACTTCACCTGCATGAAGGTGGTGGAGGCCAGGTCGTGCAGGCCGCCCACTTCGCGGCCCAGGCCCGGGCTGATGCCCTCCAGCCGATGATTGGAGGGATTGATCACGAACAGTGCGCCGTAGGGCGCCAGTGTAGCGCTGCGCAGGCTGTCTACCGCCGGCTGGTAGCAGTTCTCCTGGTCGAAATAGTCCAGCGTGTTGTGCAGGTTCGGATCGTAACGATGGTGCTCGATAAGGTCATTGATACCTGGTGCGAGTTCGTCGCCCATCCGGCCGCAGGGGTTGTCTTCCGGCGTGCTCAACAGCCAGCGGCTGTGCACCCAGCCCAGCCAGCTGTTGAAGCTGCGCAGGTTGCCCAGCAGCGGCGGCTTGCCTTCCTGCAGCGACGCCAGCAGGGGCACACCCGCCGCCGCGCGGCGCAGCAGGTCGCTTTCGGCCTGGGCGGCCATCCGCTCGAACTGCTGGCCCAGGCGTTCGCGCATCTCCGGAGAAACGGCTGGAACGTCCGCATAGGTTGCCTCCACCAGCGCATCGCCCAGCGGGCTGTCACGCTTGACCGTGTCGGCCGGCAGTGGGCTGCCGAAGAGATATTCGGACAGCGCGCCGAAATTCACCAGCACGCCACGCCGTGCGACCATCCCGGTTTGCGCGATACGGGCGAAACGCTGCAAATTGTCTTCCAGCGCGGACAGCTCGCTAAGTTGGTTCTTGAGCTGCTTCTGGTAGTCGGCGTAGACCGCGTCCGGTGCTGCCGCGTTCTCGGACAATTTGAGCGCGGTGGCAGACAGGGCCTCGATCCGTTGCGTCAGCTTGCATGCCATGGCCGGCAGGATCACTTGCTGCAGCGCGTTCTTTGACACCACTCCGGTGACGCCACCCTGGATGCGGCGGTCCACCCACGACAGCGGAATGGCCGTGTAACGGGTGCTCTCGCTCAGCAAGGTTATCTGCGCTATCAGTTTGTAAATGCGTTCCTGGTCCAGGCAGCCGTGCTGGGCCAGGGTCTTGCTGTTGAGCGAAATATTGATGAGCGTGTCGCGCAGCCCTTGCGCGTGCTCGTTTACCCGCGCCGCGCTCCACGGCAAGGCCACCACCAGCACCACCGCGATGCCTACCAGGCCCAGCTGCAATCGCCGGATCAGCCGGTTGCGCGCCAGCAAGCCTTTCTGGGTGCGCTGGGCAAGGTGCTGCTCAGCCATCGCCTTGTCGCGAATGAATTCCTCGACAAAGGAAACATCCTTGCGCGGTCCGCTGACATCGGGCAGGTCGTTCGCACCTACGACGCCTGTGAAATAAAGGCCACGGCAGAACGAGCGTGTCTCATACACATTGGTCTTGAACAGCGTGGCAAGGAAATCCAGCGCTGGCGCCTGCAGGCTGCGCATGTGTTGGGGAAACAGGAAAAAATCGTCGACGTCGTCGATGTGGTCCTTGCGCGTAGCCGCTTCCAGAACGAGGCTGCGCAAGCCATCGATCACTTTGTCGAAAGCCTTGGGCACCCACTCGGCCGGCAAACCGTTATCGTCGAGGGTGGAACTTGACCAGCCGACGATCTGGCTACGCAACCGCGTATCCTGCGTTCGCCAGAAGCCGTCGAACCCGGGCACGGTGTCGCAATGGCTGAATACCACGTACACCGGCAGTGCGTAGGCGAAAGCTTCCTGCACGTCGTGGATGCGCGCATAGGCATGGCGGCCCATATCCGCACGCTGTTCGGTTGTACAAGCGCACAGCCGTTCGGCGGAGATGACCCAGACGATGCCGTCCAGCGCGCGATCCGGGCGCAAGCTGTCGATGTCAGCGAGCATCTCGCCCCAACGCGCGTCGGATGCACTGGTCACAGCGTTGCGCGGTTCACCGAGCACACTGTCCGGATCGATAAGGATGCCCTTTTCCAGGAACAGCCACTGACTGTTGGGCACCGCCCGGCTGAGGTAGGTCTCCTGACTGGTCTGGCGCTGGCGCGCGGCGCGCTGCAATTCCTCGGGCACGGAAGCTGCAAGGCTGCTCTTTCCATCGCCGGGAAAACCCATCAGCAGCAACCACGAGCTGCGGTAGCGCCAGTCGCGGCGCGCCCACACGTAGCGCACTGCGTGCTCGATGACCGCGTAACGCCGTCGCACGCCATCGCGAAAGCGGACCCAGCGCCCCTGCCTGTCGGCGTTTCGGGCCGGACGCACGGCCAGCGCTTTCGAACGTGCCCTCCACATCAACCAGGCGATCAACACGAAGGCAACCGCGGCCAGAACGGCCAGCGCAAGGAACAACGGATCGACCCCGCCGCCGGAGATGCTCGAGGTGGATGCAGAAGCTGGCGCGGCGGGCGGTGTCATACCGCCCCGTTGATCGCATCGAGCAGCGACCAGGTCAGCAGCAACCACACGAGCGACGACAGCGCCAGGTAACCGATCGCACCATAGGCCGCAGCGCGGAGCCAGGGTGCGAGTGCGATGCGCGTGTTATCACGGTCGGACACCACCGTGTAGTCATAGGCCTGGGGGAATGCGTGCGCCTGGACGCTCCCCAGCTTGCGCCCGCTGGCCAGCGGATACAGCCTCGACCGGTATTCACGGAGCTTCTGCCTCCCCTCCGGGCCGCGGTGCATGCCCTGGAAGCCCAGTTGCATGGCCAGCAACAGTACCGCGGCCAGGTCCGCGTCCAGCATGGTGCGTTCACCTGCACCCATCAGGTCCTCGACGAGATCGAAGAACCGGCGTCCGGCCACGCGCGTGCGCTCGACGGTGTATTCGAGCAGGTACTCAGGCCAGTGCTCGGCGCCTGGCCATCGCAGGTCAAGAATGAAGATTTCATCGGCCAGCGCCACCATCGCGTAGCGCGCGTGCCTGTAGGTGCCCAGTTCTGCACCCGTCGCCGTTCCCTGCACGTCGCGCGACTGCCGGTCCAGTACCACCAGCAACCGGTGCGCGATCCGCTCGGCCAACTGGTGCGGTTCCATCTCCGCATGGGGGTTGTCCGGCTGCAACAGGCCGACCAGCTCGCCCTTGAGGATGGCAAGCTTGATCCGTGCCATTTCCTCGTAGAACGCCGAAAAGCGCCCGAGCAGAAAGTTGGCGGCGGCGATGTTGGCGCTCATGGATGCGGCGGACCTCCCTCGCGCGGCAGGTACAGGGTGATCGCCGCGGGAACGTGCTCGTCCGGCTCACCCAGGATGATAAACGTGTGGCCTTCGCTGATCAGGGGCCGTGAGCCGCCGTCCTCGCCCTCGATGAGGGCGTTGTCCACCTCGTAGACAAAGGCGCCGGGGCGGAGATTGAGCGCGGCCACCTGCGCCGGCGTTGTCTCCTTCACGGTCGCGCCGGGGTACCGGCGCCGCACCAGCAGGTAGATCAGCTCTTCGTTGGCCATGCGCGCGCTGCCCAGCCACTTCAGGAGCGTGGCGGCATTCTGACCCGCGCGCGGGGTAAGTTCGACCAGCAGCTTGCTGACATCGATGCCGCGCGGCAGCTGGATGCGGAATCCCGAGGCGCCCACGCGCTGGAATTCCAGCACGCGATAATTGGCATTGAGCCGGTGCAACTGGTCGCGTACATACGTGATGGCCCGAATGAAGCCAGGCTGGCAATCGGTGTGGTCATAGGGCCCAAGCACCGGCGGTGGAGGCGCACCTGGCGTGGCGGCCACGAAACCGACCAGTTGCGACAGGCCCAGGTAAAGGTCCGCCGGATGCGTGGTGGCCGACTGCAGCATCACGTCGAAAGCCGGCAAGGCCATCACCAGGTGGCGAGCGGCCTGCACCTGGGCACTGCTCTCGCTGTCCAGGCGCGACTGGCCGCGGTCGTCCAGGCGCACGCCGAGCAATTCGCGGTATTTCTGCCACAGCAATTCCGACAGCATGGCAAGCGAACGCTGCAGGCTCGCTTCATTCTGGAAAGCGGAGGTGCCGATGCAGAGCATCGGCGGATGGAACGGGGTCAGGTGCACGCCGCGCGAGTCGCCGTACAACTCCAGCAAGGGCACCGAGCAATAACTCTTCGCAACGCTGTCGCCGGCCGCAAGGCTCAGTTTCGGCCTCATGCGGTCGATGACGATCTCGTCCTTGCCGGTGTTCTCGTCGGCTTCCAGATCGCCCGGCTCGATGGTGTAGCGTTGCATGTCGCCGATATCGCTGGCCGCACCCTTGCCGCGCACCGGCACGCGCAGGTGCACGCGCACCCTCTTCTGCTGGTTCCAGTCGTTATCGCTCAGGTCCAGCAGCAGCGCCGCTGGGGCAAAATGCCCGGGATAGTCGATCACCAGCCCGTCGGTCATCACGCAACGCAGGCGCTGGAACACCACGCGGCCCTTGGTGAGCTCGGTGGGATCCAGCGCCATCTCGAGCACGCCCCAGGCATGCGGTTGCAAGGTCATCATGCGTCGATGAAGCAGGTTGTTCCAGTAGATGTCGTTCTGCTGGAAGTGATGCGGCGACAACAGCATGCCCTCCGACCAGGAGACCGCTTCGGGCAAGGTTTCTGCAACGTCGTCGAGGGCGTTCATGGCATGTCCTACTGTTCGGTCACGGAAACCTGGGTGGCGACCAGCCACACCACGGCGCGGTGGAATTTGGTGAGGTCGGCGCGCGCCTGGCCTTCCTTGGCCTGGTAATTGGCGTAGGCATAGACACCTATGGCCTTACCTGCGCGCTTGGGCAGCGGCACCGGATCGATCACCTGCGCCGGCGGCACTTCCAGGTGCACCACGTCGATCCGCTGGCCCAGGCCATTGAGCAGCGCGGTCTTCTGCCCGAACCACTCCGGACCGGTCTGGGGCAGCATCGCCACGCTGGCTGTGTCGTACAGGAACACGATGTCCAACTGCACGGCCGAATTGAGGTTGGCGCCCGGAGGCGCTGCAACGCGCACGCTCGATAGCGTCGTGGTCGGGGCGCGGCCAAGCAGCTTATTCACCGCGCCGCAACCGGCGAGCCCGGCCAGCAGGATGGCCATTGCCATGGCATGGACAACCTGGCCACGCATCAGCTCATCACCAGCACGGTGACCTGAGCGGGCGTCAGCGACACGCCCACCATGTTGGGCAGCAGGCCGTTCTGGCCCACCAGTCCCAGCATGTGCGTGCACGGGATGCCGCCCATGAACACCTTGAAACTGCCCAGCAGGGAGCGGAACGGCCCCATGAACAGATGCGACACCACGCCGCCCTCCGCGCCCGGCTGGTCGCCATTGCTGATGACACCTACCGTGACCAGGTTCTCCGCCAGCCCACCGCCGACGATCACCTGGAACTGCGCAGGAATATCGGCAAAAGACAGCGCGATGTTGGGGAACGGCATTGGCGTGGGCACGCCCAGCACCGGCACGAAGCACACGTCCGGAAACGCCAGGTTGAGTACGCCGAGGTTGGTGTTGACGAACATTGATTTATCCCAGGCTGATGCGTTCGGCGTCGATCTTCGCGTCCTGGCGCGCGGTGATCATTACCTGCTCGCCATGCAGCCTCACGAACTGGCGCGCGTCCAGCAGGAACTGTTCCACCTGGCCGACGTAGGTCCGCGCGGTATGCACCAGCGACTCGGCGGCGCTGGCAAAAAGTTGCCGCGCGTTGAGCGAAAGGGTGCCCTGCACCGCCGTCACTTCCACATCGTTACCCGCACGCAATGCGATGCTGCGCGTGGCGGCGATGTCCACCTCCCCTTGCCGGATGGATACGGCGTCGGCGCCTGGTACCGCCAGGGTGGCCCGGCCGCCGTCCGCACGCGCGAGCACGTGCAGCACGAAGTACTCATCGCCTGCGACGCTGACCAGAAGCACGCGGTCGCCCGCTTGGGGGGTGACCAGGCAGGACACTGCCTGTCTGGCAGAGCGGCCATCGCCAAGGCGCCAGATATCGCCACCGGCAGCATCGTGGATGGTTGCCTCGAACCATGCGGGCGCGGCCTGGACCACGGCGGGTGCAACAGATTTCGATTGACGGGCAGCGAACATCACGGTGTCTCCAGGGCAAGGGCGCGGGCTTCGGCGGCGAGGCGTGGCAGTGACGTGCCGCGCAGGCGGTCGGTGCGCGCGGCGTGAAAATCGGCATCGACAAAGTGGGTGTTGTGGAAGCTGGCATGGTCCAGCCGCGTATGACCGAAACGGACACGTTCGCCGCGGGCGTGATCGAAGCGCGCATAAGCCAGCACAGCCTGATCGAAATCCACGTCGAGCAGCCGGGCGTGATCCCACACGCTGCCGGCGGCGTGCGCGCCGGCAAACGACACTCTTTGCAAGGCGGCGGATTGGAACAGCGCGCTCTCACAAGTGAGGCCGGCCGCGTCCACATCGCTCCATTGCGATTCAAGCAGCAAGGCGCTGTCCAGCCTTGCCTTGCGCAGGCTCGTGCGCGCCAGAACGGCCTTGTGCAGGTTGGCTTCGCGCAGGTCAGCGCCGTCGAGGCACGCGCCGGTGAAATCCGCGCTTTCCAGAAGGCACCGTTGCAGCACGAGACCTTGCAGGTCCATGCCGTCGAAATGGCTGCCCTGCAATACCGCCGCCTGCGCAACCAACCCGCGCACGTCGATGCTGCGAAAGTCCGCATCCGGGATCACTGCCTGCGCCAGGGTGGCGTGGTTCAGATCAAGGCCCGTCAGTTCACATTGCGTGACCGCCGTGCGGTGCAAGACCGCGTACGCGAATACCGCCTGGCGCAGATCGGCCTGGGTGAAGGCGGACAAGGCGATCTGGGCCTTTCTCCACACCGAGGCCGATAAGTCGGTCAACGCGAGTGCGCACTGCTGCAACGACGCGCCTTCCCAGCAGGAGCCTGCCAACCGGCAGCGCGTGAAGCTGCACCCTTCCAGTGCCGCCTCACCGAAATCCGCCTCGCGCAGGTCGCAGTCGACGAATGTCACGTGTTGCAGGCGACTGCCGCGCAAGCGCGCGCCACGCCAGGCCACCTGATTGAGGACCAGGTTGTCGAGCCTGCGCCCGCTGCCGTCGAGCGCACCCAGATCCACGCCATGGAGCGGCCGCCCAAGGCGCTGCAGGTGGGCGATGTCGTCCCAGCTGATCATGTCGGTGATCACGGCAGCGTCCTTCCCGGTTCCAGGCGTACGCCATCCAGCCGGGCCTGGTCGAAGCGCGCCTCCGCGCATTCGGCCTGCACGAAATTTGCCTCGCGCAGGTCAGCCTGGCGGAAGTCCGCGCGGCGGCACATGGCCTGGTAGAAGTCGGCCGCCTCCGCGTGGCAGCCGGTGAGTTCGCCGCCCATGAACAGCGAGCGATAGAACAAGGTTCGCTCAAGCACGGCGTGGTGCAGACGCGCGCCGCTGAAATCGCATTCCCGGAACTGCCCTTCGGCGAGATTCGCGTCGGCCAGGTTGGCGCCGCGCCAGCTGCTCCGGTCCGCGCGCACGCGCTGCAGGTCGGCGCGCGACCAGTCCGCACCGCCGCCACCCTGCACGCGGCTAAGCTCCGCACCGGCCCACTGGCTGTCGGTCAGGCGGCACTCCATCAATACGCTGCGGGAAAGCACGGCCTCGTGCCAGTCGCTGCCGGCGAAGCTTCCGCCCAGCGCCACCGTGCGTTGCCAGGCAGCGTGCGCCCAACGGCTGCCGTCAGCCTTGGCGTGCATCAGTACGCAGTCGGCCAGGGTGGCGTGTTCGAGATTGGCGCCTTCCAGCACGATGTTCGGCGCGATCCATTGCTCGAAGCGCGCACCGGCAAGATCGGCGCCGCGCCAGTCGGCTTCGCCGGCCTGCGTGCCGGAGAAACTGGCACCCCGGAACACCGCATCGTGCGCCCGGGTACTGGCGAGGTTGGCTCCGTCGAAACATGCCGAAGCGCAATTGGCCGCGTCCATCGTGGCGCAGGTGAGCGCCACCTCGCTGAGGTCGGCGCCGTCGAGCTGCGCGCCGCGCAGATCCGAAGCCTCCAGCAGCGCGCCACGCAGGTCCGCTCCGGAGAGCACGGCGCCGCGCAAGTCCGCTCCGGAGAGATCGCAGCCGTGCAGCGAACCGCCCTCACGTACGCGCAGCAACAACCACTGCCCGACGGCCGCGGCCACATCCGGCTGCAAGGGCAGCCCCGGCAGGTTCGGCTGCGGTGAAGCCAGCCTCCCCTTGCGTTGCAGTTCCTGAATCTGTTCCACCGCCACCGGCGCTACGCCGGCAAGGGTGCCGAACTCGTTCATCGCCGCATGGCGGCCTGCCGCGCGTGCGAGCGCCTGGTCGATAGTGATGGGGGCTGCCGGCGGTGATTCGGGCAACTGGGCCAGCTGCCCAGCGGCCTCGTCGCGCCGGGACTTCGCCTGCTCACGGGCCTGGCCGCCCAGGCGTTCGGCGGCATCGAGCATGCCGCCCAGGTCGAAATCGCCACGGCGGACCGCGGCTTCGCCGGGAGTGGGCAGTTCCACTGGCATCGGTTGCGCCGGTGGCGGTGGCGCAGGCATGCCTGTCGATGCCTCGAACTCCAACGCAAGGCCCGCTTCGCGTGCCTCTCTTGCAGCCAGGCGACGTGCCTGCTCGTCCTGCGCCTCTTCGTGCCGCGCGGCGCGGACATTGGCATCGGGCTCGGGTGTCAGCTGGGCCTCGTTGAAGACGTGGCGCGCGGCAGTATCGCGGTTGAGCCGCAGCGCGAGCACTTCACCGTAATGCGATAGCGGCCTGGGCGCATCGGCGGCGTGTTCATAGGCCACCATCAATGCTTCCACGTCCAGGGCAAGGCTGTCTTCCACCGCCATCTCGCCACGGTGGATGGTCACACCGAGCTCGGCATCGGGGAAGAACCACACCGTGTCGAAGGACAGCGCGATTTCTTCCGCCGCATCGGCGGGCTGGCCGGCGCGGTGAGCGAAAGCGCGTGGCCGAAACTCAGGCAGCTGACCCTCGATCACCGGCTGGCGTGGATGCATGCCTTCCAGGCGGTAAGGTTCGCCACCGACGAAGAAGTTGTCGATGCGCTGGTCCGGCGGCGCAGCATTGAAGAATTCCGCGTGCGTGTCGTCGGCCAGTCCTGGGTACGACTCGCTGCGCCAGCGCCGCCCATAGCTGCCGATCCATTGCCGCCGCGGCATCCAGCCCACGTCCAGCTGGCCATAGCCGGCCGGCGCATAGCGTCGGCCGGGCGCACGCACCAGCCGGCCCGGATCTTCGATGTTGGGCATGTCGCCGTGGTTGCGCCCGAACAACGCCGCCAGCCGGTTGCGCGTATAGCCACGCCCTTCCGGATTGGCCGGATGGCCCACACCGCCAAAGGCGCGGCTCCAGGTCAGCGGCATCTGCGTGAAGGGCAGCGGCTCGGTGACCTGGAACCAGGGCAGCATGCCGTACATCCACTGGCGGTCTCCGACCACGCGCAGCCGCTTGTCCATCGTCCCCACCACCAGGCGAACGGTTTGTTCGGTGACGGCCAGGCCGTGCGCAGCATGAGCGCTGCCGGCCAGAAGCACCTCGCCCCGCGCCTTGGGCATGAGTTCGTCCAGCGGGCGTCCCGGCGGCAGTGCCGACATCACCTTGCGCCATTGCAGGTTGTCGCGCAGCAACGCATCGGGCTTCCCGCCCAGCGCGAAGAAGCCCAGCGTCGCTACCAGCAGCCGGTCCCTGCCCTGCCAGCGGTAGGGACGGTGCATCAGGCCGAGGGTCATCGGTTTGACGATCTTCATGCGCGCCTCATACGTAGATGTAGACCACCGGGATCGATACGCTCAAGCCGACGATATCCAGCGATATGCGTGCGGCGGCAAGTGTCACCGAGGTGCCCACGCCGGTGATGTCCACCGAGGTGGACGAGCCATGGATGCCCACCCGCGTCTCATCGCCCGTCACGCTTACTTCGGTGCTGCTTCCGGTGACAGAGATTCCGGTGCTGCTTCCGGTGACATTGATGCGCGTGGTGCTGCCCACCACGCCCAAGTCGGTGCTGCTGCCGGTAAGCGACACACCCGTGCTGCTTCCGGTGACGTTGATGTTCGTACTCACGCCCGTGACGTTGGTCTGGCTGCTGATGCCTGTGACCGACGTCATCTCGCTGCTGCCGGTCGCCGATATCTGCTCGGAGATGCCGGTCACCGACGTGCTTTCGCTCATGCCCGTCACTGAGGTGTCGGTGCGCACGCCTGTCAGCGCCACCTGGGTGGCAAGGCCGGTGAGCGAGATGCCCGCGCTTAATCCGGTACTTGACAGCGAAGTGGTCATGCCCACGGTGTCCACTGAGTTGTTCATGCCGGTGGTGCTGATGCTGCTCTGCTCGGCGGTGGTCGTGAGGTTGTGCACCAGGTTCTGCGTGGTGATGCGCGTGGATACGCCCATGACCTCGTCCTGCGCGAAGGTATCGCCGCTAACCGTGCTGTAACTGGTGGTGGTGCCGATCGTGCTTTTGCTCCAGGTCTCGGCCGATTCCTGCGTGCTGTAAGTGCTGCCATAGGACTCCGAGCGGCTTAGCAAGCCATCGGCGCCATGCTCGGAGGTGGAATAGCTGTAGCTGGCACCCTGCGAATAGCTGGTATCCCGATACTGCCCACTCTCGTAGGTGCCGTTGACGATGCCTACGGCGCGGTCCAGGTCGTAGGCCGAGCGCAGCCCGAATCGAATGCTCTGCCCGTCGCCATAGCTGGTGGAGTAGTTGCTGCCGACATGCGTGTTTGCGGTCCAGCCCGAAGGCGTCACCACCAGGCTGCCGTTGGCGGCGACGATCTGCTGTACCTCGGGCAGTTCGGATTCGTCGCTGGCGCGTGTCACCAGCACCGTGACGCCGATTTCCGGCACCGTCGCCATGCTTGCCGACAGTTTTACCCACACCGGCCCGGACGGCGAGCCGGGACTGGAAAACTGCACGTATACGCCTTTGGCCATCAGGTTGGGCGGTGCCGCCTGCGTGTCACGCAGGCGGCTGGTGGCGGGATCGAAATTCGCCGGTTCGTAATAGCGCCAGTCGGTAGGTCCGCGGCCGGCCACGTCCACCACCTTGGCCAGGATGCCGCCCTGTTGCGTGTCCTGCACCGAGAAAGCGGTGAGCATCGCCGCGGCGTCCGTGGCCTCGAACTCGTTGGTGTAGCCACCGTCCGCGCTGGCCTTGTGCGTGACCTTGCCCAGTGCGAAGGGCTTGTTCTCCAGTGACGGACGCACCGGCGCTGGCGACACGCCCTGCGCCATGTCGCCGCGCAGCGTGAACTGGCAACCCACGTGGAACCCCGAACACGTGCTGGACCCGGAGAGCTGCCGCGCGGAGCCTGCCATGCTTGATGCGGTGGTGCGCACGTACTCGCGCACCGTGCCGCTGCTCATGCCGTACTGGTACGTGCGGTACTGGTTGAACGGCAGTTCCCCCGGATCGGCCGGGGTGAATGCGCTGAAGGTCTGGAAGGTCGGCACCGGATCTTCATCAGGGGCGTTCTCCTGGTGTACGAAACGACCGTTCACGCCCGTGCTGGTGAGCGACTGCTGGTAGCTGTACTGGAACACCACGTCGTCCTGCTGCATGCCCAGCTCGTCGATCGCGGTGAATGTATAGCGCAGCGGGCGGCTGAAGGCCTGCGGATAGGCCGGACGATTGGCAAACACCACCGTGTGTCCGTTGCCGGTGTGCTTGAAGTAGTAGTAGATGTGCGCCTTGGTCATCATGCGGCGGAGGAACTCGAAATCGCTTTCGCCTGCCTGCAGCCAGTCCTGCACGCGCGCCACCGCGATGTTGTCCTCGCCCGACACCGCATCGAGCGAATAGTCGATGTAATGCCTGCGCATGAGGTCTGCGATCACGTCGCGCACGCTCATCTGCGGGTGTACCGAGTAGCTGTTGGTGAGGTTCAGCCGCCACAACGCAGGCTTCATGCCTACGCGGTACACACCCGGCTCATCCATGGCGAAGGAGGTGATGATGCCGTTGTACAACGTCATCGAGGGTGCCGAACCGGTTTGCAACGCCTGCACGAAACGCGCGGCAGCATCCGGCGATTCATTGGTCATCGGACGATTCAGGCCAACCGTGACCGGCCGCCCGACCAGGGCATCGAAGTTCAGTGGCGGGTTGAGTTTCGGTGCGGTATTGCCGCGCAACTGCAACTGGAAGTCGAACGGCTCGGATACGGACTCCTGCCCCTCGAATGACAGCAGGCGGAAGGTCTCATCGCCCAGCCAGCGGTTGCTGGCCAGCGAAATGCCGCAATGCAAGTACAACAGCGGCGAGTCGGACTGGCCTGCATGCCCGATCGACCGGATGGCCGAGCGGCCGGCAGTGTCGGTGGGCAACGCGCTCATGCGGACTCCTGCAGGTCGTCGGCGCGGATCGTGAAGCGCACCATGCGTGGCCGGGCCGAGCCTCCACGAAGCCATCCGGTCTGGCCAAGCCGCAGGCCATGACCGCTACCGAAGCCCGCCAGGCGGCGCGGCCTGCCCAGCCACGCCGGCGGGATATCCGCGGGGTCCACTTCGATCGATACCACCGCATCGACGTGACGGTCGAACAGGTAGTGCACCATCGCCGCCAGTCCACGATAGCCGTCGCCGAAATGCGTGTGGTGCGCTCCGTCCGGCCGATGCGCACGGTCGGACAGCAACAAACACAGGCGCGCATACGACACCGGCCCGATGTGCAGGCCAACCGCCGCATGATTCACCCAGACGCTGCGCCCCAGCGGCGCACCGTCACCAAGCGTGCGATGCCCCAGAAGCGTGCGATCGCGTAGCTCGATGTCGCGCCACGCACCCACCAGTGCCTCCACTTTCACCGCCGCTTGCAGGTACACACGCAGCACGATCTGCGCTTGCGCCGCGCTCTTGCGCCCGCTCGCCACCAGGCCCGAGAGCGCCAGCAAGGCCCGCCGCGGCAACGGCACGCGGCGCGCCAGGATCGCCGCGCCCTCCCCTTCGAAGGCCGACAACCCCATCAGGGCGCCGGCCGCGTCCGCCAGGCGCGTGTCTTCCGGCTGTACCGCGTCGAAAGCCGGCACACTGGCCGCTTTCAGTTCGTAGCGAAGGGTGCTGAGCCGGTGGTTGAAGATGTCCAGGAACTCAGCCATCGCCGGATCGCGTTCGGCAAGGCGCTGGCGCGTCCATTCGGTAAAGCTGTCCGGCATCGGACCGAGCACGCCCGATAGCGCAAAATTGGCTACAAAAAGCTCAAGGCGCGGGTCTTTCGCCGCACCGGAGCGTTCCGCGCGCACGCGTCCTTGCGAGATTTCGCTGCCGGGGAATACCGGCGACATCTCGCCGCGGAAGCGCAGGCCTGCCGCCACTGCACGCGCGCCTTCCTTGCGCCCGGCGGCATTCGGCAGCGGCCACGATTGCAGGCGTACCCACTGGAAGAAGTCGAAGGTGGCCGGGCGCCGCAGTAGCCGCTGGGCTAGAGGCTCACCTGTGCGCCAGTCAGGGGTGGCCATGACTTGAGCTCTCCTCGGCGGTTGGAAGATTCCAGGATCAGTTCGATAACGGTGTTGACCTCCGCATAGAGGGCCAGGAAGCGGTGCAGCACGCTGCCGAACAACACGGCACTGCCGCCCTCGAAGTGGCCGAGGTCGACCTGCAGGCGCACCTGCAGGCAATCGACGAAGCCGCGCCATGTCTCCCGACGCGGCATGCGTTTCTGGATCCGGCGCGTGGACATCGCGCGCAGCCCGTCAATCTGCCGGTAGCCGGTAAGGCTGGCCGGCCCCACATGCAGCCGCAGCATGTTCTTGAGCACCGGCGGCCCGCGCTGGCCATCGATCAGTGACAGATGGTTCAGGCATAGCTGCGATACCAGAGCCCATGGCCGCTCGCCGACCATCTGCGGCGGCTGGTTGGGCGTGGGCTTGCAAGCCACGCGCAGCGAGGTCACGGGACCTGCACCTTCCAGGTACAGCACGGTGTCCACCAGAAGCTGCGATGGCAGTCTTCGATTGGTGCACAGCGCGGTACCGCCGATCATCTCTTCAGCCGGCAGCACCGGATCGAACTCCGGATCAAGGAAGGACACGAACGTCTCGGTGCCATGCACCGCGCCGGTCTGGTTGACCTCGCGGCGGGTAGCATAGAAGTAGTCGATCTTGTCCAGCCGTTGCATCTCATCGAGCGCGAAGTACGGCGCGATCGGCCGCGGGCTGCGATCCGGGCGAATCGAAACCAGCTCCTCCAGGCTGTAGATCTCGCAGTAGCGATGGTTCTGCTCATCGGCGACCAGGCGGTATTCGTACTGGTTCTGGTCCAGCACGAATGGCTCGATGCGCTGCGGGAACAGATTGACCAGCGGAAGGCAATTGAGCCTTAGCAGGTGGCGGTCGTAGTAGTGGTCTTTCGATGGCGGTACGTCGAGCAGGAACAGCAGGTCGAACTCCCTGTCCACGCCGGACAGGTCCATGCCGGCCACCTCGAAGAACAGGAACTTCTGCGGAAACGCAAAATATTCCTGCAGCAGGCGGTAACCCGGGTGGGTCAGCGGATTGGCCCCCAGTACCGCTTCGTCGTCGTCGAATCCACGCCAGCGCAACTGCCCGGCATCGAGGTAACGCAGTTCACCGGTGCTGCGGACGCGCACGGCCATCCGCACCAGGTGCGTCGCCAGGGCGTCGTACAGCGCAAAGGCATGCTTGTGGTCGACATGGATGCAGAAGCGCAACCAGGGCATCTTCATCGCATGCACCGGCTCTTTGCCCATGCACTGGATGGTGGCGCTCAGGATGGAAGCGGTACGGGTATCGGCCGGGTCCAGCGGATAGGCGTTGGCCGCCATCGCCTCCACATGGGTCACCTTCAATGGCCACAGCGGCGTGTCATAGCAGGTACGGAAACGGCAACGTACCTGCTGGCCGAATTCATTGGTGGCCAGTGCATAGACATAGCGGCCACGCTCAAGCGTCGCGCCGTGCGCGAAATTTGCGCCGTCCGGACGCACCTCGATCTCGCCTACCACCATCGAGGGTAGCGGCGCCTCCAGGTGCGGGTACAACAGACCCAGCAGCGCATTGGGCAGCACGGCCTGGTCGGTTTCCAGCTGGTAGCGCAGCCGGCTTGCCATCCAGGCGAAGGACTGCACCAGCATTTCAACGTGCGGATCGCTGCTGCGGCCGCCACTGAGTTCAAGCGCCTTGGCAATGGCCGGGAACGACGCACCGAAATCTGTCGCCTCGCCGCGCAGCGATGCCAGTTCCTGCTCGAACCACATCTTCAGGCGGGGCGTGTCGGCATTCATGCCATGTCGTCCGGGCGAGGCAGTTCGAAGCGGAACGTGCTTGGCTCGCCCTCGACCTGGACGCTGCCGTGCACCACCAGTGCGTAGGGCCGGAGGGACTTGCCGGTCACCAGCCATTCCAGCCGGGGCGCGCGCAGGCGCGGTTCGAAACGGACGATCGCCGCCAGCAGGCGCGCGCCGTAATGTTCATGATCGACGAACCCTATCCCGCTATCCACGATCGGCGGCATGCCGAAGTCGCACACGCGCGCACCGTGCGCCGCCACGTAGGGGCGGCCTTCGACGATGCGCTGGATCTGCGCCGCCACCGCCGCGATCGGATCGAACGGCGGCGCCCGACCCATGTCCGGCTCGCTGCGGTTGACCAGCCGCTCCATCAGGAATTGCATACTGCTTACTCCCCCGCGTGCGACGTTCGGCTATCGACCGCTTCAGGTGGTGAACTGACCGATCGGACGATTGCGTGCGATAGACCAGCCAGATGCCAGGTTGCCCGAGGTATTCATATCGGCTTCCTGCACCGTGTAGGTCCACAGGATCTCGGTGAAATTGAGCTTGAACTGCTCGGTTGGCATGTCTTCGGGATTGGACTGGAACTGGATCTCGCTGATGATCGCGTCACGCAATTCGATGGTCAGGATGTTGGCCGTCTTCTCGCCGGAATTCCGCGCGATGTATATCTTGGTCGGGTTCTTGTCGCCCTTGCCAAGTGGCATGGCGCGCAGGCAGTACTCGTAAAACTTCACCGAGGTCTTGTCCACGTACTTCACGCAGGTGAACTCGGTGATGATCGGGCGGCCTGAGGTTCGCGCCGAGTTGCTCACGTCGGTGGTGATCTGCTGCTTCATGCCCTGGTGCACGGACACCAGCTCCAGGCATTGCCCGAGCTTGAGCACCTCGTCGCGCCACTGGTCATCGATAAGGCTGCCGCCGCCCTTCCAGCCGTTGGGGCCGCCGAAGATCGATGAATCGCCGGGCTGCAAGAGAATGAGGTCCATGGTCGCTCCTGGTTGAGATCGGGGGCCGCGCTCGCGGTATCAGCCCGCGGGCAGATCCGCCACCAGGCGAATCGACGTGGTGAGTTCTTCCAGCTGGAAGTGCGGCTTGATGAAAACCGTGGCCTTGTACGAACCGGGCGAGCCGGGCACGTCGGTCACGGTGATCTGCGCCGCGCGCAACGGATAGCTGGCTTTCACCTCCTGCGAGGCGTTGTCGTCCAGCAAAACGTATTGCGCGATCCAGGTGTTGAGGTAGGCCTCGATGTTGCCGCGGGTGAGGAACGCGCCGATCTTTTTGCGCATGATCACCTTGATGTAGTGCGCGAAGCGCGATGCGGCCAGGATGTAGGGCAGCATCGCGGACAGCTTGGCGTTCGCGTTGGCTTCGTCACTGATGTACTGGCGTGGCAGGTTGGCGGTCTGCCCGCCGAAGAACGCCGCCTGCCCGGTACCCTTGCAGTTGCACAGAGCGATGAAGCCCAGGTCATTGAGTTCCTTCTCGCGGCGGTCGGTGATCGATACTTCGGTCGGGCAAATCATGTTTGCCAGGTCTGCGTCGTCGCGATACGTGAACACCGGCAGCCCATCGACCAGGCCGCCTCCTTCCACACCACGGATGGCCGCCGTCCAGTGGTACAGCGCGAAGGAGTGCGTGACGCGCTCTGCCAGCGCGTAGGCAGCATTGCCCCACAGGAAGGCGTTGTGGTCCGGACCGTCGGGGCCGGTCACCGTCTCTTCGTAGCGCAGGCCCTCTGCCGGACGCGCGTCCTTACCGTAGGGCAGTCGCAACAGGATGTGCGGCAAGGCCAGCGCCACATAGCGCGAGTCCTCGCTACCACGGAACTCCATCCACTGCGCCAGTTCCGGTGACTCGAACAGCTGGCTCAGGTCGCGCGGCTTGGCCAGCTTGTCGAAGCTGTCCAGACCGAACAGGCCCGGCGCCGCCGCTGCAAGGAAAGGCGCGTGCGCGGACGCGGCGATCCGGGTCAGGTTCGTCAGCAGCGACATGCTGGCCGGCGAATGGTCGAACTCGTAGCCGCCCAGCAGCAGGCTGTACGGTGAACCGCCATAGGTACCGAACTCGGCCTCGTAGATCATCTTGAAGATGCAGCTCTGGTCGAAATCGGCCGCTTTCTCCAGTTCCTTGCGCAGGTCATCCATGCTCGCGTTGAGCACGCGCAGCTTCAGCAGCCGGCCGCTTTCGGTTCGCGACACCACGTAGTAAAGACCGCGCCAGGTCGCCTCGAGGTCCTTGAAGGATTTGGTATGCAGGATCGCATCAAGCTGCCGGCCGATCTGCACGTCGATACCGCCGGCGCGCTCATCCATCAGACCGTTGGCACCCAGCGCCACCTGGGAGAGATCCTTGTTGCCCAGCGGCACCAGGATCTCGTTGGTGAAGCGCCCGGAGAGGCGGCGCGCCTTGCTCAGCGGATCGATCGACAGGAATGCCTGCTGCCGCTCGGCCACCTGTGCCGCCTGGCGTTTGGCCAGTTCATCCGTCGCGGCCGCCTGCGCTTGCGCGGCGAGTGCCGCGGCGTCGGCGTCGTTCTTGTCCTTATTTGCCTTGACCACGGCGGCATTGGCGTCGGCGATTGCCTGGTCGCCCTTGGCCTTGCCCGCTGCGTCCTGCGCCTTGCCGAGCGCGGCGGCCGCATCGATGGCTGCCTTTTGCGCGGCGGCCAGTGCGTCGGCCGCCGCCTTGGCGGCCGTCGCGCCGGTGGCTGCCGCTGCCGCCGCGGCGTCCGCAGCCTGCCTGGCGGCCGCGGCGGCCTGGGCGTTGCCGGCCATCTGTGCAGCCAGCAAGCTCACCAACGCCCCGGGGACTTCGGTGCCGGTGGCGTTTGCGGGCGGATTGTCCTGGGCGTCGATCTTGCTGGCGACCCAGGTGTCCGGCGATATATCGGTGAATGCCCCCTTCAAGGCGCCGATGGCGCCACCATCGAGCGTGGCGTGATCGAGCAATGCGCCCAGGGCATCATTGCATTCAGCCATCGACTGCAGCGATCGGAGGTCCGCGCGTGCATCGTAGCGCTGGCGCAGGCTTGGAACGGCATTGACGATCGCCAGCGGCTCGAAATCCGCCAGCGCCTTGAAATGCAGTTCGCCTGTGAGGGTCTTGCCTTCACCAGCGACCGTGTTCGCGATGCCGTTCAACGTGATCATCGGCGAACTGTCGGCCAATATCTTGTCGAACGACTCGGTATCGATGTCGTGCATGCGCCGGTCCTTCAGCGCCGGTAACAGGCTGGCGTCCAGCTCGCCCGACAGGTTGGCGAACATGCCCACGATGAAAGCCAGTTCGACTTTCTCGCTCGATCCGCCCGTCTCCACGTCGTACGTGATACGCACGCGCGGCGGCCGCACACGCAATAGCTTCTGTTGGATGCTCTCGACAGTCATGTACCGGCCTCGTCTCAGTGAGCGGCTGCAAGGTTCCTGCGCTTCGAACGCTGCCGCACGCGTTGCACAGATACCTAATCAAAAGGCGTGCCAACGTTGCTAAACGGCGGTATGGCGCGGTTCCGGCACGCAAAGGGAGCGAAGCTGAAAGATTCATCGTGTGGTTTTTCACACACTCGATCGTGTCGCTCGAAACGCCAGCGCGAATGCAAATGCTTGAATGGATGGAACGGTTGGCACTCAGCAATCGGGTGAGAAAA